>NZ_JBHXLV010000082.1:0-25708 GCF_042721685.1 Streptomyces sp. NPDC058459
GCCCACCGCCCGGCGGGGGGCGGGGGGTCGCGGCGGCCGACGGCGCGGGCCGCTTCCTCGGTGGAGGACACGTCGACCAGCCAGCCCGCGCGCCCTTCGCTGACGAAGTCCAGGGTGGCGAGGGCGGTGGACGTGTGGAAGGGCTCGGTGTGGGTGGTGGTGACCGTGGGGACCAGGCCGATCCGGCTGGTGCGTGGGGCGGCGTACGCCAGTACGGCGACGGCGTCGAGGCGGCCCTCGGCGTCGACCGGATCGAGGGAGTCGTCGAGGGTGACGAAGTCGAGGGCCCCGAGTTCGGCCAGCTGGACGAGGCCGGTCCAGTGGGCGGCGGACCGGGGCCCGGCGCTGCCGAGGGCGACGGAGAGGTGGAGTTCGCGGGTCATGCTGTCCTTCTCGCCTACTTCCCGGACTTGGGCAGGCCGGGCGGGTTGATCTCGGACTTGGTCACGGCCTCGGCGGACAGCCCCCAGCGCTTGAGCACCTTCGCGTAAGTGCCGTTCTCGATCACGTGGTTGAGGGCGTCGGCGAGGGGCTTGGCGAGACCGCTGTCCTTCTTGGTGGTGGCCGCGATGAGGCCCTGGAGGGTGGCGCCGGCGCCGGAGTAGGTGCCGACGACCTCGGTCTCGCCGGTGGTCGCCGCGTGGTAGGCGGCGGTGGGGTTGGGGCCCACGAAGACGTCGATGCGGCCGGAGCGGAGGGCGAGGTAGGTGTCGCTCTCGCTCTGGTAGTACTTGATGTGGATGGGCTCACGGCCCGCCTTCTCGTCCTCCTTGCTCCACTCGACCAGCAGTTTCTCCTGGTTGGTGCCGCTGGAGACGGCGACGTTCCGCCCGGCGAGGTCGGCGGGGCCGGTGACCTTCAGACCGCTGCCCTTCTTCGTGGCGAAGCCGAGGTTGTCCTCGCGGTAGGTGGCGAAGTCGTACTTCTCCTTGCGCTCCTCGGTGACCGTGATGTTGCTGAAGCCCACGTCGTACTTGGCGCTGTCGAGGCCGACGAAGATGTTCTCCCAGGACACGATGTTGAGGTGCGGCTTGAGGCCGAGCACCCCGGCGACGAGGTAGGCGAGGTCGGGTTCCACGCCGATGAGGGTCTTGTTGTCGGTGGCGCGGAAGCCCAGCGGCGCGGCCGAGTCGGAGGAGTGGACGATCTCCAGAGTGCCTCTCTTGCGGATCTTCTCCGGGACCTCGGCGGCGATGGAGGCGACCTGGGACGAGGTGACCCGGTGCTGGTCGGGGCTGAGGTTGATCTTCGTGGTGGTGCCCTTGGCGGCCGCGACCTCGGCCGTGCCGCCGTCGGTGGGGTTGGCGCAGGCGGCCAGGACGAGGGCGGAGGCGAGGCCGAGGGCGGGGACGGCGATACGGCGGGCGGTGGTGGACATGCGGAAATCTCCTATGGGGAAGATGAGTTGAAAGGTTCAGAGGACTTTGGCGAGGAACGCGCGGGTGCGTTCGCGCTGCGGGTCGTCCAGGACGGCGGAGGGCGGGCCCTGCTCGACCACGGCGCCGTCGTCCATGAAGACGACGGTGTCGGCGACCTCACGGGCGAAGCCGATCTCGTGGGTGACGATGATCATGGTGGTGCCGGTGCGGGCCAGGTCCTTGATGACGTCGAGAACCTCGCCGACCAGCTCGGGGTCGAGCGCGGAGGTGGGTTCGTCGAAGAGGAGCACCTTGGGCTCCAGGGCGAGCGCGCGGGCGATGGCGACGCGCTGCTGCTGGCCGCCGGAGAGCTGGCGCGGGTAGGCGTCGGCCTTTTCGGCGAGGCCGACCCGTTCCAGCAGACGACGCGCGGTCGCCTCGGCCTCCTTCTTGGGGCGGCGCAGCGCGGAGACGGGCGCTTCGAGGAGGTTGTCGAGCACGGTGAGGTGTGGGAACAGGTTGAAGTTCTGGAACACGAACCCGATGTGGGTGCGCTGTTTCAGGACGTCCCGTTCCTTGAGTTCGTGCAGCTTGTTCCCGGCGCGCCGGTAGCCGATGAGTTCGCCGTCGATGCTGATCCAGCCGCTGTCGACCTTCTCCAGATGGTTGATGGTCCGCAGCAGCGTGGACTTGCCGGAACCGGAGGGGCCGAGGATCACGGTGACCTCGCCCGCCCGTACGGTCAGGTCGACACCACGCAGCACTTCGAGCGGGCCGAAGCTCTTGTGGACGCTCCGTACGTCCACCATGACGTCGTTCATCGGCTCTCTCCCTCAAGGTTCAGTGCGGTGACGGGCACCTCGCGCCGGGCGGCGGCCGCACGCAGGTCGCGCAGGAAGCGGCGGCCCCGCTGGAGCGGGGTCGGCGGTGGGGTGCGGTCGGCGCCTCGGGCGTAGTGACGCTCCACGTAGTACTGGGCGACCGACAGCAGCGAGGTCAGCACGATGTACCAGGCGGTGGCGACGAGCAGCAGCGGGATGACCCGTCCGTTGCGGCCGTAGACGACCTGGACCTGGTAGAACAGCTCGCCGATGGCCATCACGTAGACCACCGAGGTGCCCTTGAGCAGGCCGATGATCTCGTTGCCGGCGGTGGGCAGGATGGCGCGCATCGCCTGGGGCAGCACGATCCGGCGGACCTGCCGCAGCCGGGGTATGCCGAGCGCGGCGGCGGCCTCGCGCTGTCCGGCGTCGACGGAGAGCACACCGCCCCGGACGATCTCGGCCGCGTAGGCGGCCTGGTGGAGGGTGAGGCCGATGACGGCGGCACCGATGGTGCCGATCAGGCTGTCGCTGTCGACGGACCACAGGACGGGCCCGAACGGGATGCCGACGCCGAGCCGTTCGTACAGGGCGCTCAGATTGAACCAGAACACCAGTTGCACGATCATCGGGATGGACCGGAATACCCAGATGTAGGTCCAGGCGACGGTCTGGAGCACCGGGCTGTGCGAGAGCCGCATGAAGGCGAGCACGGTGCCGAGGAGGAAGCCCAGCACGGTGGCGTAGGCGGTGAGCTGGAGGGTGACCCAGACGGCCTGGACGATCGTCTCGGACAGTACGTAGTCGCCGAACACCCGCCATTCCCATACCGGGTTGGTGGCGAGGCCGTGGGTGAACTGGGCGACCAGGACGATCACGGCGGCGGCGCCGGCCCAGCGGGCGGGATGCCGGGCGGGGACGATCTTGTAGGCGGTCGGGTCGGCGGTGGTGGGCGGCACGCGGGGCGCGGCCGGGGCGGCGTCGGGGGCGGCGGTGGTCATGGTGGGTTCCGTCGCTCCTCAGGCGTGCTCGGGCGGGCTGATCCGCGAGTTCTCGATGGCGGAGCCGGTGGTGCCCCACTTCTTGAGGATGCGGTCGTACGTACCGTTCTCGATCAGCTCGTTGACGGCCGCCTGGAACGCCTTGGTGAGCTTCGAGCCCTTCTTGAAGGCGAAGCCGACGTCGAGGCGGTGGAACTCGCCGAGGAACGCGGTGTGCGCGGCGGGCTGGGCGGCCTGGTAGCGCAGCCCGTTGATGGTCGACATGATCACGTCGATACGGCCCTGCTGGAGCGCGGTGATCGTCGCACCGTTCTCCGAGTACACCTTCACCTCGTACGGCTTCTTGCCGGCCTTGGCGCACACCCCCTTCCGCGCCGCGAGGGTGGCCTCGAAGGTGGTGCCGGCGTTGATGCCGACGGTGCGGCCGCAGAGCTGGGTGAGATCGGTGATCTTCTTGCCGAAGGAGGTGTCGCCCTGCTTCACGGCGAAGCCCTGGCCGTCGTCGATGTAGGTGACGAAGTCGATGGTCTTCAGCCGCTCGGTGGTGACGCCGAAGTTGCCGGTGCCCACGTCGTACTTGCCGCTGCCGAGGGCGGGCAGGATGGTCTCGAAGGCGGCGTCCTGCCGCTCCAGTCTGACGCCGAGCACCTTGGCGACAGCCGCGGCGATGTCGATGTCCTGGCCCTGGGGTGTGCGGGAGCCGTCCGGATAGTACGCGGAGGGCGGTGTGCCGACCGAGCCGCCGATGCGCAGGGTGCCCTTGGAGCGGACGTCGGCGGGGAGCAGGGAGGCGGCGGAGTCGACCTTGTGGACGGCGGCCACGGGGTCGGCGGTCGGCGCGGGCGAACCGCCCGCCGCGGTCGCCTCGGCGGGGTCACCGGAGCCACACCCGGTCAGGGCCAGCAAGGGCAGGAGCGCGGCGGCGGCCACGAGCGGGCGCGTGTGGCCGGGGATGCCGGGGAGCTTCACTGGGCGGTGGCCTTTCCGGTGCGGGCGGGCGACGGGAGGTGCTTCTCGAAGGGCAGCGGACCGATGGACTCGGGGTCGGCCTCCGTGTCGAAGAGCGGGCGGTAGCCGGTGTTCAGGTACAGCGCGCGGGCCTCGGGCTGGCGCGGTCCGGTCGTCAGGTAGATCCGCCGGTAGCCGCGGGCCCGCGCCTCGCGTTCCAGTTCGCCGACGACCTCGCGGGCCAGGCCCCGGCGGCGGTGGGCGGAGTGGGTCCAGATCCGCTTCAGCTCGGCGGTGTCCTCGTCGTACCGGCGGAAGGCGCCGCCCGCCACCGGCTCACCGTTCTCCAGGATGAGCAGCAGGACACCGCCGTGCGGCGCGGTGAACTCCTCGTCGGGGTAGCGGGCCAGTTCGGCGTGGGCGTCCTTGCCGTAGCGGGCTGAGTACTCCTCACCGAGTTCGCGCAGCAGCGGGCGTACTCGCGGGTCGGACACGGCGACCTGGACGACCGACCGGGCGGAGAGGGCGGGCAGGCTCACTCGCCCACCGCCGTGAGCGGTCCGGTGCCGGCGGTCGCGCGGGCGGCGTCGCGCTTGGCGACCTCCTCGCGGACGATCGGGATGACATGGCGGCCGAAGTCGATGGCGTCGCCGAGCAGGTCGTAGCCGCGCGCGGAGAGGATGTCGACGCCGAGGTCGTGGTAGTCGAGCAGGGCTCGGGCGACCGTCTCGGGGGTGCCGACCAGCGCGTTGGAGTTGCCCGCGCCGCCGGTCGCTGCTGCGGTCGGGGTCCACAGGGCGCGGTCGTAGCGCTCGCCCGCCTCGGCGATGGCGATCAGGCGCTGCGAGCCGGTGTTCTCTGGGGCGCCGCCTCGGCGGTGGCGGACGAGGCCGGCCTCGCGGCGCTGCTTGATGGCGCCGACCGTGCGGTGCGCTTTCTCCCAGGCCAGTTCCTCGGTGGGGGCGATGATCGGACGGAAGGCGACCTGGATACGGGGTACGTCGGTGCGGCCGGCCTCGCGGGCGGCGGCCTTGACCTTCTCGATCTGCGCGGCGGTCTCGGCCAGCGGCTCGCCCCACAGGCAGTAGATGTCGGCCTCGGCGCCTCCGGCGGCGTACGCGGCGGCCGAGGAGCCGCCGAACGAGACGCCGGGGCGGGGCTGTTGGACGGGGAAGACATCGCTGACGAAGTCGTGGAACCGGTAGTGCCCGCCCTCGTGGTCGAACGCCTCGTGGGTGGTCCAGATCTTCTTGACGATCCCGATGTACTCACGGGTACGGGCGTAGCGCTCGTCCTTGGTGAGGGTGTCGCCCTCGCGGCCCTGCTCGTGGTCGTTGCCGCCGGTGATGAAGTGGACGGTCAGCCTGCCGTCGCTGATCTGGTCGAGGGTGGCGAAGGTCTTGGCGGCGAAGGTGGGGTACGAGACGTTGGGCCGGTGGGCGAGCAGCAGCTGGAGCCGGTCGGTGCGGGCGGCGATGTACGCGGCGGCGGGCGCCGGGTCGGGGGAACCGGAGCCGTAGGCGAACAGCACGCGGTCCCAGCCGTGGTCCTCGTGGGCGCGGGCGAGGCGGAGGGTGTAGTCCTTGTCGAAGGCCGCGCCGGAGCGCGGGGTCGTTTCGGAGCCGTCGTTGGTCGCGGCTATGCCGAGGAACTCCACTGGCATGAGTGAGCCTTTCCGGCGAAAAAACACAGGCATACGCAAGCGAACAGCCGTACGTACACGTAGTTATGACGCAGCATCAGGACAATGGCGTGACGACGTCGGGCGTCGGGAGGAGAAGGGCGGCGGCAGCGCGCGGAAGGGGGTGGGCATCGGCCCGCGCCGGAGTGGCCGGCGGAGGGAAGGGGCCGGTCAGACGGCCCGCTGCCGAGTCAGACGCAACACGAGGACGACCACACTCGACCGAAGTCGATGTGATCGCGCGTGACCAAGCGCTGCTGGGCATCCATGTGGTCAATTGAGCAGCGCATCTCGCTTTTCGTCAACCCACTGACCGCATGCCGGACCACAACCGACCAGCCACTGAGGTGTGGTTGACAGCCATATGTGCCCCGCACATACGATCGACGACGGACGGGCCCGCCACGCGGCGGGTTCATCCGGTCGCGTTGAGGGACGCGGCACGTGACGACACAGGCCACCGGCCGCACCGTACGCGAGTACGCGTGCCACCGGACGGTCGCCCACGTCCGCACCTCCCTCCCGGAGCGTCTACCGATGGCCACGCCTTCCGACCTCACCTCCACTCCCCTGCTGAAGTCCCCCACTGCCGCGTCACCGTCCGACGGGACCGGGCTGCCCCGGATCGTGCCGCGCCGGCACCCCGGCCGCTGGCTCGCCGCCACTGTCGCGCTGCTGGTGCTGGCCATGGTGCTCAACTCCGTGGTGCGCAACGACGCCTTCCAGTGGCAGGTGGTGGGGCAGTACTTCACCACCGCCGCCGTGCTCGACGGACTGCTCCTCACGCTGTGGCTGACGGCCGCCGTGATGGTGCTGGCGTTCCTGCTCGGCACCGGGATCGCGGTGCTCCGCCTCTCCGCCAACCCCGTGCTGCGCAGCCTCAGCTGGGGCTATGTGTGGATCTTCCGGTCGACCCCGCTGCTGGTGCAGCTGCTGTTCTGGTTCAACATCGGCGCGCTCTACCCGACGCTCGGCGTCGGCATCCCGTTCGGCCCCGAGTTCGTCAGCGTCAAGACGGTGAACCTGCTCGGGCCGACCGTGACCGCGCTGATCGGCCTCACCCTGCACGAGACGGCGTACGCGGCCGAGGTGATCCGGGGCGGCATCCTGTCCGTGGACGCCGGCCAGACCGAGGCAGCGAAGGCCCTGGGCCTCGGCAGCCGGCGCACCCTGCGCCGGATCGTCGTCCCCCAGGCGATGCGCTCGATCGTGCCGACGGCCGGGAACATGCTGATCGGCACCCTGAAGGGCACCAGCATCGTCAGTGTGCTGGCCGTGCACGACCTGCTGTTCTCCGTCCAGCTGATCTACAACCGGACCTACCAGGTGATCCCGCTGCTGTTGGTCGCAACCCTCTGGTACATCGCCGTGACCTCGGTGCTCAGTGCGGGCCAGTACCACGTCGAGCGGTACTACGGCCGGGGCGCCGCCCGTGACCTGGCGCCCACCGCCCTCGCCCGGCTCGGCCTCTGGCTCACGGTGCTGCGCGCACGGGCCCGCCGCGTCTCCCTCGGCGGTGACCGGTGAGCACGCGCACCCTGGTGATCGTGGGCGCGGGACCTCGCGCCAGCGGGCTGCTGGAGCGCATCGCCGCCAACGCGCCCGAACTCTGGTCTGCGGAGACAGAGCTGCGGATACACCTGGTCGACCCGCATCCGCCCGGACCGGGCCGGGTATGGCGGCACGAGCAGTCGCCGCTGCTGCGGATGAACTCCATGGCCGAGGACGTCACCATGTTCACCGACGAGACGTCCACCGTGGCCGGCCCCGTGCGTCCCGGCCCCTCACTGGCCGAGTGGGCCGCACAGTTCGCCGGGCCGGACACCCCGCGCTTCACCCCGTACGCGGAGCCGGCCGACCCGGCGGTGCTGGCCGAGCTGAGCACCCTGGGCCCGGCCGACTTCCCGACCCGGCGTGCTCAAAGCGCCTATCTGGACTGGGTGTTCCGCCGGGCACTGGCCGAACTGCCGCCCTCGGTGACCGTCGAGTGGCACCGCACCACCGCGACCTCGGTCACCGGTCCGGCGGACGGCCCGCAGGAGGTCCGGCTGACCGGCCGGGGCGAGCCGCTGCGCGCCGACCTGGTGGTGCTGACCCAGGGGCATCTCGGGTCGACTGCCGCGCCGGCGCACCGGGTGCACGCCGACTTCGCCCGCCGGCACGGGCGTTTCCACCTGCCGCCCGCCTTCTCCGCCGACGCCGATCTGTCGGGGCTGCGACCGGGTGAGGAGGTCGTCCTGCGCGGCTTCGGGCTGGCGTTCGTCGACCTGACGGTGCTGCTCACCGAGGGACGGGGCGGCGCCTACCGGACCGGACCGGACGGCACGCTGACCTATCTGCCCTCCGGCCGGGAACCCGTACTGCACGTCGGCTCGCGGCGCGGAGTGCCGTACCACGCCAAGACCGGCTACCGGCTCCAGGGCCCGCGGCCACCGCTCCCCCGGTACTTCGGCCCGGAGGCGGTCGGCGCGCTGGCCGCCGGGGTGGGCCCGCTGGACCTGCGGCGCGATGTGTGGCCGCTGATGGCCAAGGAGATCGGGTTCGGCCACTACCACGAGCTGTTCCACGCCCACCCCGGGCGCACGGCGATGCCCTGGCCGGAGTTCCTGGCGGCCTACGACCGATTCGGCTGGTACTCCGCCCAGTTGGCCGGGCTGGTGGCCACCGCCGTGCCCGACCCGGCCGACCGGCTGGACTTCGAGGCGCTGGACCGGCCGCTGGACGGGCTCGTGTTCGACACCCCGGACGCCTTCCAGGAGCATCTGCGCGCCTACGCCCGCCGGGACGTGGCCCGCCGCGAGGACCCGGCGTACAGCGCCGACCTCGGGGCGTTCCTGGCGCTGCTCTCGATCTACGGCCAGTTGCCCGGCCTGGTCGCCTCCGGGCGGCTGACGGCACGCTCCCTGGCGGACGGGCTGGACGGCTGGTGGCACGGCTTCTTCAGCTTCCTCGCCTCCGGCCCGCCCGGCTTCCGGCTGCGCGAGCTGGACGCGCTGTCCCGCGCCGGTGTGGTGCGCTTCCTGGGCGCGGACGTCAGGGTCGGCACGGACGAGGCGACGGGCACCTTCACGGCGACGAGTCCGACCGTGCCGGGTCACACCGTGCGCGCTACCGCCCTGATCGAGGCGTATCTGCCGGGTCCGAACCTGGAACGCACCGAGGACCCGCTGCTGCGGCACCTGCACCGCGCGGGCGCGCTCGCGGAGGAGGTGGTGGCCGACGGTACGCACCGGCACCGGTCCGGCCGGATCACCGTCTCCCCCGCCGACGGCCACCTCCTGGACCCGGGCCTCGGCGGGCCGCACCCCCGCCGGATCGCGCTGGGCGCCCCCACCGACAGCAGGGCCATCGCCGCCTTCGCCCGCCCCCGCACCGACGCGCCCGCCTTCCGGCAGAACGACACGGTGGCCAGGGCGGTGCTGCGGGCGCTGGACGCGGGGCCGGAGCCGTACGTGCCGGGTCAGGTCGACCGTGCGCGGGTCGGGGGCTGACGCAGGAGGGGGCTGCCCTCGGGTGGGCAGCCCCCTCGGGTGCTCACGCCCGCGGCCCGACCGGGATGTCGCCGCGCAGGGTGATCCGGTGCATCACCCGGTGCTGGTCGCCGTAGTCGCGGTTGGCGTAGTGCGCGGTGCTGCGGTTGTCCCACAGCGCCACGTCACCCGGCCGCCAGCGGTGCCGCACCACATGTTCCGGCTTGGTGAGGTGGGCGTAGAAGATGTCGAGCAGGCCCCGGCTCTCGTGCTCGGAGACGCCGACGATGTGCGAGGTGAAGCCGGGGTTCACGAACAGCCCCTTGCGCCCGCTCTCCGGGTGCACCCGTACCACCGGATGCTCCACCGGGGTGAGCTGCGTGAACACCTCCCCCTCCCACAGGTTGCCCTTCCCCTGGCGGCGCTGGGCCAGGTAGTAGCCGAACTCGCGGGAGCCGTCGTGCACGGCGGTCAGGGTGTCGATGTGCGCCCGCAGCCCCGGCGACAGCGACTCGTACGCGGCCTGGCTGTCGGCCCAGTTGGTGTCGCCGCCGGTGGGCGGCAGCACCACCGCGCGCAGCACGGAGATCGCGGGCGGTCGCGCCACGAAGGTGACGTCGGTGTGCCACACGTCGGCGAAGCCGTTGTCCTGGCTGTCCAGCGAGTACACCTCGGGCGCCACGTCACCGGAGTCGTGCACCGGGTGCCCGGCCGTGACCTCGCCCAGCCGGCGCCCGAGCTGGATCTGCCCGGCGTCGTCGAGTTGGTGCTGCCCGCGTACGAAGAGGACCTTGTGGCGCACCAGGGCCTCGCGGAGCGCGAGCACATCGTCGTCGTCCAGGTGGGCCAGCTCGATGCCGTCGATCTCGGCGCCGATGTGCGGGCCGAGTTCGGTGAGCGGCAACCGTGCCGCCACGGCTTGGTCGCTGAGGATGCTCATACAGGTGTCCTTTCCGGTACGGCCCCTTCCGGGACCTGGGTTCCATGCGGTGGCTCAGGCCGCGGCGGCGCTCTTCACCGCGTGCGCGACCTGGGCGCGCAGCTCCCCGAACTCCGGTGAGCCGCGCAGCTCTTCGGCGTCCACGTCACTACGCGGCAGGGTGATCGGCAGGTCCAGCGCGACGGTCCCCGGGCTCCTGGTCAGCACCACGATGCGGGAGCCGAGGAAGACGGCCTCCTCGGCCGAGTGCGTCACGAACACCGTGGTGCGCCCGGTCCGGCCGGCCATCCGGCGAACGTCCTCCTGGAGCCGCTCGCGGGTGAGCGCGTCCAGGGCGGCGAACGGTTCGTCGAGCAGGAGCAGCGGGTTGTCGGCGGCGAGCGCGCGGGCGATGGCGACGCGCTGCTGCTGTCCGCCGGAGATCTCCCAGACCCGGCGCGCCTCGGTGCCCTCCAGGCCGACCCGCGCCAGCAACTCGGCCCGCCGCTGCGGCCATCGGGCACGCTCGACGCCCGCGTACCTGAGGGCCAGGTCGAGGTTGCCGCGTACGGTGCGCCAGGGGAACAGCCTGGGCGTCTGGAACACGACGCCCGCCGTGTCGCCGGGGCGGGGGTCGGTGCCGGAGACCGTCACGGTGCCCTCGGCGGGCCGCTCGAACCCGGCGATCAGCCGCAGCAGGGTGCTCTTGCCGCAGCCGGAGGCGCCGACCAGGACGAGGAACTCCCCGGTGGGCACGGTGAGATCGACCGGGCCGACGGCGGTCACGGCACCGTACCGATGGGTGACGTGGTCGAGCCGGACGGAACCGGTCTCGGCGCCGGCTGATGCGACTCGCCCTTGCTCCGGCTCACTTGAGGACATCGGGCAGCCCCTTGAGGTAGAACGCCTGCTCGACGGAGGCGGCGGAGGGCGCCGCGTCGATCTGCTTCTGGCCGGCCAGGAAGCTGCCCGTGTCACCGAGGTAGGTCAGCAGCTTGCCGGGCTTGCCGTCGGTGCCCAGCCACTCGTCGGAGGTCACCTGCTCCGGGGTGAGGAACACGCCCTGCGCGAGCTGGGCCCGAGCGTCGGCGGCACTGATGTTCAGCTCGGCCGCGACCGCCTTCACCGAACCCTCGGGGTCGGACCTGAGCAGTCGCAGCGCCTCGGCCTCCGCCTTGCGCCAGGCGTCGATCGCCTTCGGGTCGCGGGCGATCAGCTCGTCCGAGACGACGGCGAGGTCCAGGGTCGGCTTGCCCGAACCGGCCACCTGCTTGCTGCTGATGAGCTGCCTGCCGGTCTTGCGCAGCTCGTCCAGCGTCGGCAGCCACACATAGGCGGCGTCGATGTCACCCCGCTGCCAGGCGGCGAGGATCGCCTGCGGCTGGAGGTCGATCAGCTTGACCTCGGACGGCTTCAGCCCGGCCTTGTCCAGCGCGGCCAGCAGGCTGTAGTGCGAGGTCGACGCGAACGGCGTGGCGACCGTACGCCCCTTCAGGCCGGCCACGTCCGAGATTCCGGTGCTCCTCCGGGCGACCAGCGCCTCGTTCTCCCCGGCCACGTCGAGAATCCAGGCGACCTTGTACGGGATCGGCGACGGCCCGGATATCCCGCGCGCGAACGGGCTCGACCCGAGCGCGGCGATGTCGAGCGACTTGCCGAGGAACGCCTGGTTGACGCTCGCGCCGGAGTCGAACTTGATCCAGGTGACGGTGTGGTCCGGCAGCGCCTTCTCCAGCAGCTTTCTGTTCTTCACGATCAAGTCGCCACTGGGAAAGGCGAAGTAGCCGATCCGCAGCCGTCTCCCCGAACCGGAGGACGATGCGGAGCTGTCCGTGGAGCAGCCGGTGACCGCCGCGGTGGCGGCGACGGCGAGCGCACCCGCGAGCAGCCGGCGGCGGGAGGGGCGGGGGCGGGCGTACGTCATTGCGGGACCGTTTCTGTGAAAGGGATGCGGGGGGGTTCAGATGCGGCCGCGCCAGGGCACGACGGCCCGTTCCAGGCGCAGCAGCAGGCCGTCGATGATCAGGCCGGAGACGCCGATGGCGATGATGCCGACAAGCACGACCGGGGTGTTGTTGTAGTTGGCGGCGTCCTTGACCATGCCGCCGATACCGGGCAGCCCGTTGACCAACTCGGCGGCCACCAGGGAGGAGTAGGCGACTCCGACGGCCAGCCGGACACCGGTCAGCGTCTCCGGCAGGGCGGAGGGGATCACCACGTCCCGTACGACGTCCCAGCGTGAGGCGCCGAGCGCGCGGGCGGCCTCGGTGAGCGCCTTGGGCACGGCGGCGACCGCCGTGGTGGTGGAGACGGCGACCGGCGGGAACGCGGCCACGGCCAGCAGGGTGATCTTGGGCTCCTCGTTGATGCCGAGCCAGATGATGAGCAGGGAGAAGTACGCCAGCGGGGGCAGCGTCCGCAGGAAGGTGATCCACGGCTCGAACAGCGAGCGCACCCAGCCGACGGTGCCCATCAGCAGCCCGAACACCACCCCGGCGGCGATGCCGATACCGGCGCCGAACGCGATGCGGCGCAGGCTGATGCCCAAGTGCTCCATGAGATAGGTGCCGTTGTAGCCCCGGACCCCGCCGTGCGTGGTCGACACGTCGATGAAGGCCCGCCACACCCTGGCCGGCGGCGGCACCAGCGTCTCGCTCCAGGTGCCGCTCACCGCGAGCAGTTGCCACAGGAGCAGGAACAGCGCGAGCGAGCCCAGCGGAAGTGCGGCCCTAAGCAGGGCACTTGAGGAGCGGACGGGACGGGGCGCGGCGGCGGCAGGGAGCGGGGCGGTTTTCTCCGGGCGCAGGGAAAGGGACACGGGCGACCTCCATGAGGGCCTCGTAACAGCGGTGATGTGAGAGAAAAAGGGGTCAGCGAAGTGCCGCCTGCACAGCGGGAGGGAACGGTCCAGCGAGACACAACTCGCCTGCCACTGCGCCGGGTTACCTCACCGGGCGGAGCGGGCCGTCAGGGACGCGCGGACAGCGGCGGTCAGCGGCGACACGCGGCCGGGCGTCGGCACAGGTCGTGACCAGGCGTCGCACCAGCGGCATGGGATTCATGGGGCCCTTTTCTACCGCAGCCGGGGCCTACCACCAAGAGGTGTCCACGAAGTGGACCGGTGGGTGAGAAGGGGTGAGAAGGAGTGAGAAGGGGGGTCCGGGACGCGGGTGAGAGAAACGTTCTGCCTGGACAGGCCGCCCGAACCGGCGGTGACTTGAGCGGCCTTCACTCGTTTGCCGTAGCACCAGCTCCGAACGTCCCCGGTCGCGGAAAGCAGTCGTCCGATGGTCCTGTCCTCGCTCAGTCGTTCCCCGCACGATTCGCGCCGGCGCCTGCTGCACGGCGAGCGCAGACTCACCGAGCGGTACGCCGAGCTGGTCCGACTGGCCTACCTCGTCCTGCCGGCCTCGCTCGGCCGCCACCGCCGGGTCCTCGCCGCGCACGCGCTGGTGCAGCGCAGCCTGCCCGTCGCCACGCCCGCCGTACCGGCGCCCCGCTCTCCGGGGGCCGAACGGGACCGGTCGCTGAGGGTGGCGGTGGTCCGGGCCGCGCTCGCCCAGTGCCGTCGGCCCCGGCTGTGGCCCGAGGGTGCCCGGCCACCCCGGCTGCTGGTGCCCCGGCTGCCCGTGGTGCTCGGGCTGCGGCTGGCGCCACGCTCGGGCGGGGCCGAGGAGATGGCGCTCGGCCAGGCCCTGTCCGAGCTGAGCGCCCCGGCCCGCGCCGCCTTCGTCCTGCTCCATGCGGAGGGCCTCACGGCCGACCACGCGCACGGGGTGCTGGAGGCCGCCGGGGTGGCGGGGGCGCGGGTCGCCGTACGCGAGGCGAGCCGGCTGGGTACCTCGCTCGGGCCCGCCGCGGCGGCCGTGCTCACCTCGGACGAGTTCGACGCCTGCACCCTGCGCGCCCGCCCCACCGACCTGGTGCGCCGCAGGCGCCGGGGGCGTCTGGCCGCCGTCGCCGTACTGGTGGGGGCGCTCACGGCGGGCGGGCTGGCGGCGGCCGTCACACGCCCGACGCCGGACCCGCCGGGGCCGTACCAGAGCCGGCCCAGCTCCGCCGACCTGGTCCGGGGCGGCCCGGGTGAGTGGGCCGACACCTCCCGGGTCGACTTCACCGCCTGGCCCGCGCGCGGGGACCGGGTGCGCGACCGCGCCCTGCTGGACCGGGCGCTGGCCGTCTGGGCGGACCCGCCGTCCGGTACGCGGGTCGTCCGCGCCCCCGGCACCCCGGCCGACCCACCGCCGCGCGCGCCGCGCCTGCTGTACGCGGGGTCGGTCGGCGGACGCGCGGTGGTGGTGTTCCACGACGGCCAACGCCTGGTGCGGTACGGCGAGTCGGGCACCGGCGTACTGCTGGTGCTGGCCCGCGCGGACGACGCAGACCTGACGACGGCCGGGGCGGTCGCGCTGGACGAGCGGGGTGGCGCGGTGCGCTATCTGCTGGCGCCGTGGGTGGCGGAGTCCTCGGTGCGCGATCTCACCAGGCCGGACTCCCCGGCCCGGCCGCTGTCGGTGGCGCGGGACGGGGTCACCGCGCCGGTGCCCCGGTGGACGGGCGGCGGCTGCGGGCACCGTCCGGCGCTCCAGCTGCGGTCGTCCCCGGTGATCGCCGAGCATCACACGTTCCTGCTGACCGACCTCGGGGGTCTCACCCCCGCGCACCTGACCTACACCCCGCTGCCGGGCCACGGCTCACCGTCCGCCCGGCAGCCACGCGAGGCGACCGGCCCGGCGGCGCTGGTGGCATGGAAGCAGGTCGGCTGCGGCCTGGACCCGGCGGGCGGCACGGGGGTGCGGGCGGTCAACGCCTGGGACTTCGCCGAGCAGGACCTGCCGGACGGCGGCGGCCACGCCGTGTGGACGTGCGCACGGGCGGACACCTGGCGCGGCACGGGCGACATCACCGTCTCCCTGCGCCGGCCGGGCGAGGACACACGGGTGGTGACGCGGGTACGGGCGACGGCCGCGTGCGGCAGGTTCGGCCGGCACCTGGTGGCCCGGACGCACTGGAAGTCCCCGCGCGGCCACTGGTACGTCCTGGCGGCGGCCAGCCGCGCGGTCACCTCGCTCACCCTCACCGGCGACGTGCCGGCCACCCGGAGCGGTCACACCCTGGCGGTACGGGCCCCGGAGAACGCGTCGACGCGCGTACGTGCCCGGCTGGACTCGGGCGAGACGCTGTCAGATGTCGGGTCCGGGTGATCTCGGGGTACTCGGCAGTAGCCGCGATCCGCTGCCCCAGTACTGGAGACGACCATGGTCCACGTCCGACGTTCCTTCACCGTCCCCCGTCCGCTGCCCTCCGTGGTGGACTACCTTGCCGACTTCAGCCACGCCGTGGACTGGGACCCCGGCACGCAGGAGTGCACCCGCACGACGGGCGACGGCGTTCCCACCTGGCACAACGTCTCCGAGTTCCGAGGCCGCCGTACCGAGCTGGACTACCGCCTGGAACACCGCGACGAGAACCGCCTGACCTTCGTCGGCACCAACAGCACCGCGACGTCCACCGACAACCTCACGTTCCGCCCCACCCCGGACGGCACCGAGATCACCTATGACGCCGAGATCCAGTTCCACGGCCTGGCCCGCCTGGCGGACCCGTTCCTGCGCGGCGAGTTCGAACGCCTGGGGGACCAGATCACCCACACGATGCCGGACGCGATCCGCTCCCACGTCCCGGGCTGAACCGCCCGCACCGGCAGGGCCCGCCCTCCGGACCGTGCCGGAGCCGGCGGACCGGGGCCTACGGACGCAGGACGATCTTGCCCTGGGCGTGACCGCTGCCGCTGAGTTCCCGGGCCCGTGCCACGTCGGCCAGCGGGAGACTCCCGGCGACACGGACGCGCAAGCGCCCGTCCGCGGCCTGCCGGGCGTACTCGGCGAGGGCCGCGGAGGGGTGTGCGCCGCCGTCGTGGAACGGGATGCCGTGCTCGGCGGCGGCCGGGTCGGCGATGGTCACGACGCGGTCGCGCCCGCCCCGCGGCTCGACCGAGACGGGCAGGTCACCGGCACCGGCCGCGTCGAACACGGCGCCGACGCCTCCGGGCGCGACCTCGCGGACCCGGTCGGCCGGGCCCTCGCCGTCGGCGACGGGAAGCACGCCGAGCGAGCGGAGGTAGTCGTGGTTGGCCGGGGACGCGGTGCCGATGACGGTGGCGCCCCGGGCCACGGCGAGTTGCGCGGCGACCGACCCGACCGCCCCGGCCGCGCCGTGCGGCAGGAGCGTCTCACCGGCCGCGAGGCCGAGCACGTCCAGCACGCCGGCGGCGGTGCCGGCCGCGACCGGCGGGGCGGCGGCGGTGTCCCGGTCCAGCGCGGCCGGCTCGGGCACGAACCGCCGGGTCAGCGCGTACGACGCGCCGGCGCCGGTCTCCGTGCGGCCGAGCACCTCGTCGCCCGCCGCGGCCCCGGTGACGCCCTCGCCCACCTCGTCGACCACTCCCGCGGCCTCACCGGGCACGGGGGTGGCCGGGGTGAGTGCCGACGGCGGTCGGCGTGCGGAGGGCACTCACGAGCGGTCCGGCGGGCCTCAGACCTCGGGTGAGCCGTCGCCTCGGTCCTCCCGAAGTGTGCTGGTGAGGAGGGTTGTCACGATCCGCGACAGGTTCGCGGCCGCTGTGACGGGGTCCCAGCCCGGCAGGACGAGGTGGCTGATGGTCATGCGTATCGTGGTGTCGGCCGCGAGTTCCAGGTGGCCGGTGTCGCGGTGGGGGTAGTGGGTGCCGAGCCAGGCCAGCAGCATGCGGCGACTGGACTCGAAGACGGGGTCGGGGCGTGCGGTCAGGTAGGGCAGCAGGCTGTCGGAGCCTTGGCGGGAGGCGGAGACGACGGCCCTGAGCAGGGGGTTGCGCTCAGCTTCGGTCAGCACGAACAGGATCGCCGATCGCAGCGCGGTGCTGACGTCCCGCTCGGGCGATCTCAGGATCTCGGCCACGCCGCGCAGGAGTTGCTGGGTCTCCTGGACGACCAGAGCGTGGCCGAGTCCCGCACGGTTCCCGAAAGCCTTGTAGACGGAGGGCCGTGACACGTCGGCCCGCTCGGCCACCGCGGAGAGACTCACCGAGTCCCAGCCGGCCTCGGAGGCCAGGGTGAAGGCCGCGGCGAGAATGCTTCGGCGCATCTCCTTGCGCCAGGCCACGCGCGGCGGGTCCGGAGTCCCGTCCCTCGCGGTCTCGCTCGGGGGGGCGTCGCCGCCGGCCGGGTACGTCACGTCGAATCACTCCGAGGGTTCCGAGAGGGACCACCGGGAGAAGTCCCCGGTGGTCCCTCGGCACTGAGTGACGCACCGGGCCGGACACGCGTCCGGCCGGCCCGGTGCGTCATGTGTTCAGCCGGTCGTCAGCGCGGTGTCGTCGATCAGGAAGCTGGTCGCCTGCGTGGAGTTCTCCGTGCCGGTGAACTTGACCGTCACGGTCTTGCCCTTGAAGGCGGACAGGTCGAGCACACGCTTGGTGTACGCGGCCGGCGTGGTGTTGGAGTAGGTCGCCAGGGTCGTCGTCGTACCGCCCGAGACGATCTGCGTCTTCAGCGTGTCGCGCGCGGTCGAGCCGCTCTCGGCGGTCTCGATCGCGAGCTGGTAGCTGAGCCGGGGCGTCCCACTGGACGGGACGGTGACCGACTGCGACAGGGTGTCGGTGTGGGTGCTGCCGTAGCCGTTCAGCCAGGCGTAGTGCGAGCCGGAGAACGGCGCCGCGTCGGCGCTGTCGGTGATGACACCGCTGCTCGCGGTCCACGCGGTGGCGCCGGACTCGAACCCGGGGTTCTTCAGCGCGTTGGCACCGTCGGCGGGCGGGGTGGAGGTGGTGCACGCCGCGGAGGTCGCGGCCACGGCCACGCCGCTCCATGCCTTCTCGACCGCCGCGCACTGGGCGCTGCCGGCCCCGTAGAGGTCGATGGCGGCTTTGATGCTGCCGGTGCGGGCATCAGCGTAGGTGCTGGCCGAGGTCAGGTACGTGGTGAGTGTTCGGTACCAGATCTTGCCGGCGGCGTCGTTGCCGATGCCGGAGACCGTCGAGTTGTCGCAGGTCGGACTGTTGCCCCAGCTCGACTGGCCGGAGCCCACGGCGAGCAGGTAGAAGAAGTGGTTGCCCACGCCCGACGAGTAGTGCGGGTCCAGGTTCTTGGTGTTGGTGGTCCAGCAGCTCTGCGACCCCTCGCCGTCCTTCTTCGGATCGTCCATGTAGCGCAACGGGGTGCCGTTGCCACGGATGTCGATCTTCTCGCCGATGAGGTAGTCGGGGCGGTCGGCCGGATTGGCGGCGTTGAACTCCACCAGCGTGCCGAAGATGTCGCTGGTGGACTCGTTCAGGCCACCGGACTCGCCCTCGTAGATCAGCCCGGCGGTGGCGGCGGTGACACCGTGGCTCATCTCGTGCCCGGCGACGTCGAGTTCGGTGAACGGCTGCTGTCCGGGGGCGCCGTCGCCGTAGACCATGCTGAAGCTGGTGTCGTCCCAGCCGGCGTTCTCGTAGTTCTTGCCGTAGTGCACGAAGGAGCGGGCGCCGACACCGTCGTTCTTGATGCCGTTGCGGCCGTGGACCTTCTTGTAGTAGTCCCAGGTCTGCTGGATGCCGTAGTGGGCGTCGACCGCGGCCGTGGCACGGTCGTTCAGGGTGCCGTCGCCCCAGATGTTGTCGGAGTCGGTGAACGCGGTGCCGAAGCCGGCCGGCGGGCTGTCGTTGGGGACGGTGCGGTTCTGCGCGTCGCGTGTCTCACCGTTGCCGCGGGTGCCGTCCTTCAGCTGGAAACCGCCCCCTGTCGCGGTGGTGCCCAGCGTCACGTCACCGACCTGGAAGCCGTGGCCGTTGCCGTCCGCGGCGTCGGCGGCGGCGGACGCCGAGGTGGTGCCGGCGGTGGTGGTGCCGGCCTGCTGCTGCCCCGGGGCCACCAGGGTCTGGAAACTGTTCCAGCTCTTGCCGGGCTTTCCGCTCTTCGCGTCCACCAGGACGTTCAGATGGCTGGGAGACTGGTCTGGTGCGATGCCGTCCACGCGGACCCGCCAGGCGAGGCGCGGTGTGCCGGAGAGAGCGTCCACGATCAGTGCGGCGGAGGTGCTGACCTTGGTGCCGCGTAGGCTGCGGAAGGCCTTCCGGGCGGTCCGTTCGGCCCGCCGTTCGCTGACGACGGGCTTCGTGGCCAGCGACAGCGGCTTCTTCAGGGTCACACTCGCCTGACGGAGATCGCCGTCGGCGTCGGAGTGCACCAGGACGTCACCGCCGAGCACCGGCAGGCCACGGTAGCTGCGGTTGAGGTGGACGTGTCGTGTACCGTCGGCGTCCACCTCGACGGCGCGGGAGCGGAAGGTGTCGCGCGCACTCGCCCGGACCACTCGCGGGTGCTCGGCCACGGACCGCTCGGCGTCGCGTATCGCTTCTTTCGCGGTCACTCTGTGCGGGGTCGGCCGAGAGTGATCGGCGGCGGAGGCGGGGGCGGCGCCCATGGATATGGCGAGAACGCTGACGGCGAGCGACAGCGATCCCACGGAGAAGGGTCTCTTCATGGCCGGGGAGCCTGCTCTGTGACAGATCCGCCGGTCAACATGATCCGAACTCTGTTTATTGCGGGGGCCTGTGAAAGACCGATGACAGCGGGCGACCAGCACCGCGACATGCTCTCAACCGCTCACTATCGTCAACTCTGTTCAACCCAGAACCAGTTGGCCCGGAGGTCAACCGTGGTGCCCAGCTCCCGGCAGTTGCCGCCCGTCCTTGCGGACGCGCTGCGCAAGGGCCCCTTCGACGCCGCCCTCGACAGTGCGATCCAGGTCAGTGGCCTGAGTCTGGACCGCATACGGCACCGCCTCGCCCTGCGGGGCGTCGATGTCAGCGTCACCACCCTCAGCTACTGGCGGCGCGGTCGCAGCCGGCCCGAACGCCCCAGGTCCCGCCAGGCGGTACGGCTGCTCGAAGAGCTGCTGGAGCTGCCCACCGACTCACTCGTCTCACTGATCGGCCCCCGGCGACCGCGCGGCCGCTGGACCGGCCGGGACCGGGCCGTCCTGGAGACCGAACACCTCTGGCACGGCTACGAGAGTCTGCCGGATCTGCTCGGCGACCTGGGTCCCACCGGCGACGGACTGACCCGCCTCGCCGCCCATGACCGCTTCGAGCTCGACGCCGACGGCGCCGAGGCCAGTTGCCGCACCACGCTGGTGCTGCGGGCCGAGCGGGACCGGGTGGACCGCTGCGTGATCATCACGCGCGGCGACGACCCTGGCCGGCTCCCCGCGGTGGACGACGTGCGCAACGCCCGACGCGGCCGCGTCCGCACCGACCTCGACGTGCCCCTGGTCGTGACGGAACTGCTGCTCGACCGGATACTGTCCCTGGGCGAGACCGCGGTGATCGACTACAGCCTCAGGTACGCGTCGAGCGGCACCCGGTCCCATGAGTGCGGCCGCGCCTTCCGTGCCGCGGCCTCGCTCTACACCCTTGAGGTCAGCTTCAGCCCGGCCGCGGTCCCGGTCCGCTGCCACCACGGCTCCGGAGTCTCGGCGAGCCACCGGCTGGCCGACCTCAAGCCGGTCTGGATCAGCAACTCCGGCCACGCCCACGTGGTCGTGCAGGACCCCGCACCCGGCTTCCAGTGGATGCGCTGGGAGTGGGCCTGAGCGGGCAGGGCTCCTGTGAGGTGGCTCTCCTCGCGGACTTCACGCCGGGGGGCGTACGCCAGCGAGCCTGCTCAGCCCGTGGACGCGGTCCGTGGGACCGCAGCTGAGCTGACCTTCCATCAGAACATTGTCAGTCTGTCTCCTTTGCGGTGCACTCGTCGCTGAGCAAGGGTGTGGGTAGGCGGACCGTGCGCGGACGAGGGTGTCAGCTCGGTCCGGTTCGTCTCACGCCCGGGGTCGCGTCACAGGTCCGACCCCACCCAGCCGCGGAGCCGTCTGCCTAGCGCTCCGCGCCGGTTCTCACCGATGTCACTCATGTACGTGACCCCATCTGTTCGTCTGAGGGAAGGCTGCCATGCGTACTCATTGGATGAAGCGACACCTGATATACGGGGTGACCGCCGGACTGGCCGGAGCCGCACTGTCGGCCGGTCTCCTGGTCACGCCCGCCGCCGCGGCGGAGGCCCAGGGGACAGCGCGGTCCCTGGCCGCCGGCGAGGACCCCGAGGTCGTGGAGGCCGAGACCACCGACCTGGTCCCGACCGGAGCGAAGGTGGGCGACATTCTGCGGGTCAGGGATTTCGCCACGGGCCAGATGGACACCTACCGAGTCATCAACACCGCCGACCTGGGCGCCTTCGGTCAGTCCGTGCTCAAGGGGGCCATCACCGGGGCCAGCGGTGCCGAGGCGTCGCTGCGGATCTTCGGCTCCGAGAACGCGGGCGGCGCCGCGAAGCTCCCGGCGGCCGTGATCGGTGGCACCGTCGGCGGGCTCGTGGGCGGCGTGGGCGGTCTCTACGACATCATCTTCAAGCCCCAGCTGGGAGTTTCCCTGGTCAAGGGTGACGTCGTTCTCTTCGAGCCCACCACCACGACGATCTTCGACGTACCTGGACAGTTCATCGACAACGTGGGCGTCGTCCCGCTCGACGCGCTGCCGCGCTGATCTCTGGAGGCAAGCTCATGCTGAAGAAACGAAGAATTCTACGGGCCTCCCTGATGGCGCTGGCCGTCGTCGCCGTGGGAACGGTGTCCCCGCTCGCTCAGGCCGACGATGCCGAAGTCGTCGACGCCGAAGCCACGCTGCCCGCGGGGGGCACCAACTGCGAGGCCGCCTTCGTCGTGCGGGACTACGGCGGCGCGCCCGGGACGGTCGGCCTCATCTCCGCCGGCCACTGCGACACCCCCGGACACGTCCTTTTCTCCTCCAACGCCGACGCCGACTTCGAAGTCGTCAACACGGGCTACAACGTCATCGGGACGACCAGCCTGCCGAACGGCAACGAGCTGGTCAGCGCCAACTACTTCCGCGCCGACTGGGGCAACAGGGACACCTGGAGCAACCGCGACACGAGCAACACCGCGCACCCGGTCTCCATCGGAACAGCGGGGGTCGGATCGGTGGTCTGCCGTTACGGTGGCATCAGTCCGAGAGCCTGCGGAACGGTCCAGAGCACCAACACGGCCCCTCGGGGTGCGGGGTTCGCCTCCGACACGTTCGGCTATCTCAGGCTCGACATCGCCTGCCTGCCCGGCGACAGCGGCGCCGCGGTCGTGTCGGGGGACGGACAGCAGGCCATCGGCATCGTCTCGGGGCGCCGCAAGTCCGACGGGGCCTGCATCATCTCCCAGTTGAACCGGGTCCCTGCGAAGGTCGGCGGCATGCAGCTCTACCAAGCACCGCCGGCCGACCAGAAGATGTGGATGAGCCTCAAACTCAGCGACAAGTGGTACCGGCTCCCGGGGATCACCGACCGGAAGACGTGCAGCGTCATTCTGATCAACGGCCAGGCCGGAAACGCCACCGTGGTCAAGCCCGGAACCGCCATGTGCACGCC
Organism: Streptomyces sp. NPDC058459; assembly: GCF_042721685.1. NCBI lineage: Bacteria > Bacillati > Actinomycetota > Actinomycetes > Kitasatosporales > Streptomycetaceae > Streptomyces > Streptomyces sp. NPDC058459. The sequence goes on from NZ_JBHXLV010000082.1 coordinate 22,651, forward strand.
TGCCTGATCGCGGATGTCGTGATCAGGGTGTGAGAACGCTCGCGGCGAGACCTCCCCTCTTCTCGCCGCGAGCCGAGGCGCCCGGCCGGGCCGACAGGGGCTCGGCCGGGCGGAGCGGCGGAAGGAAGACGGGGTTCAGGTGGGAAAGTGTTATGCCCGGGGCGCCCGCTCGTCTCCTGTTGTGACAAGCACACCACCAGAGCAGCTACACCTGCTTTCCTCCGAGGATGTATCGCATGCGACATGACGGGTCCCGCAGGACCGACACGTTTCCGGACCGCCGCACGGTCGAGGCAGCCCGCGACGGGGACCCCGGGGCCGTCGAACGGCTCACCGCGGGCGCTCTGCCGCTGGTCTACAACGTGGTCGGCCGGGCGGCGGAGACCGACCTCGACGTCGACGACATCGTGCAGGACACCATGGTCGCGGTGATCCGCGCGCTGCCGGACCTGCGGGAAGCGGAAAAGTTCCGCTCGTGGCTCGTGGCCATCGCGGTCCGCCAGCTCACCGACGCCCGGCGCCGGGCGCGGTCCGGGCGGCTGACGACGCTGGAGCACGCGGACGAACGGCACGCGCCGGAAACCGACTTCGCGACTCTCTTCCTGCTGCGGCAGTCGCTCTCCGCCGAGCAGCGGCAGGTCGCCGCGGCCACCGCGTGGCTCGACCCGTCCTACCGCGACCTGCTGTCCCTGTGGTGGCTGGAGGCGTGCGGACGGCTGTCCCGGAAGGAGATCGCCGTGGCCATGAGTCTTCCGGCGGCCCATCTGGCGGTCCAGATCCAGCGGATGAAGACCCAGCTGGACGTGGCGCGGACGGTCGTCCGTGCGCTGTCCCGCACCCCGCGCTGCGCGGAGCTGACCGAGATCGCGGGCTCGGAAGACCCGACGCCCAGTACCTTGCTGCGCAAGCGGATCGCCCGGCACCTCCGCTCCTGCGAGCCGTGCGGTCATCCCACCGCCCGGCTGGTCCCGCCCGAGCGGCTGCTCGCCGGCCTGCCCCTGCTCGTACCGGGCCGTGCGGGAGAGCTGGGAGCGGCCGGGGCGTCGGGGTGGACCGGGCCGGCGGGGCCGCACGGGCTCGGCGAGGCGGGGAGTCCGACGGCGTCCGCCGGTACCGGGGGCCACGCCCATCCGGCCGCGACCGTCCGGCATCCCGCTCCCCGGTCCGCGACCCGCGGGCACGGCCATCGCGCGACCGGCCGCCCGCGCGGCGACCACGGCATGTTCGGCGGACTCTCCGCCAAGGCGACGAGCGCGACCGTCGCGGCCGGGGTGGCAGCGCTCGCTGTCACGGGTCTCTCCCTGGTCCCGTCCGGCTCGGCCTCCCCGGTGACTCCCTCGCCGGCCAGCACGCCCGCCCCGACCGCGCCGAGGAGTGCGGCCCCGCGCGCGCCCGAGCCGGCCGTCCTCCCGGAGAGCCGTACCCCCGCTCCTTCCGTCGTCGCCGTGCGCGCGCCGCACTCGTCCCAGGCCGCGAAGACCCCTGCCCCCACCTACTTCGTGAGCGCCGGCGGCAGCGACTCCAACCCCGGCACGTCGGCCGGATCGCCGTTCCGCACCCTTCAGAAGGCCGCGGACCTGGCCCGCCCCGGTGATGTCGTCGCCGTCATGAACGGCACGTACACCGAGCCCCGCAAGGGCTCCAACGTGCTGACCATCAAGCGCTCCGGGCGTCCGGGAGCGCCCATCACCTTCACGGCGTATCCCGGCCACCATCCTGTCCTGAACCCGAGGACGGCCTGGAACGGCATCAGCGTCTACGGCGCGTCCTACATCGTCATCAAGAACCTGGAGGTCAAGGGCAACAACGCCGCCCTGACCCTCTCCGGCGCCGAACAGTCGTCGAGCAAGGACGACCCCACGTACAACACCAACTGCATATCCGTGGAGAAGAACCGGGAGGCCGGCACGTTCTCCCACCACGTCAGCATCATCGGCAACCTGGTGCACGACTGCGCGGGCGGCGGGATCTCCGCGATCGAGGCCGACCACGTCGACATCATCGGCAACCACGTCCACTCCAACTCCTGGTACACCATCTACGGCAGCAGCGGCATCTCCGTCCTCACCCCCCGCGACACCGGCGGCGGCGACTCCCGGACGTACAAGATCCGCATCACCGGAAACCGCGTCCACGACAACGAGACCAAGGTCAAGTGGGAGGGCTGCCGCTGCTACTCCGACGGCAACGGCATCATCGTCGACACGACGAAGGGCGATCCCGGGCGGGGCAGGCCGGCCTACGGCGGACGCGTCCTGGTCGCCAACAACGTCAGCTACGACAACGGCGGTTCAGGTATCCACGCCTACAAGAGCCAGCACGTCGACATCGTTCACAACACGGCCTACCTCAACGGCCGCAGCACCCGCATGGCGAAGCCGTACGCCAACATCTTCGCGAACGACAGCACCGACGTACGGCTCCTCGACAACATCGCCTACGGCCGCCCGGGGCAGGCCACCAACGGCAACTCGAAGAACGTGGACGTGACTTACGACTACAACGTCTACTTCGGCGGCAAGGCGCCCGAGACCAAGGGCCCGCACGACATCATCGCCGACCCGGAGTTCACCGCTCCCGGCAAGGGCTCTGACGCGGACTTCCGGCTGAAGAAGGGCTCACCCGCCATCGGCTCCGCCACCCCGTTCCCGGGTCTGACCACCGACTTCACCGGTTCGGCCCTCAAGGCCCAGGCACCGGACCGCGGCGCGTACGGCTTCGGAGCCGTCGCGGGGGACACCGCGGGCGGCAGTGAGTCGTCTGCGCCGGGGAACGCGGGCGGCGGCGCCGGTGCGGGTGCGGGCGGCGCCGGTGCGGGTGACGGCGCGGACGCGGGTGCGGAGGCCGGTGGGGGCGCGGCCGACGGCAAGAGCGCGACCAATGGTGCCTCCGGTGACGAGGACTCGGGCCTCACCGCCAACGGCGGGAGCGAGCCGCTGGCGCGGACCGGCGGGTCCGACCCGGTGCTGCCGCTGGGCATCGCTGCGGGCGTCCTGGTCGCCGGGGCCGGTCTGCTCGTGCTCGTCCGGCGCAAGCGCCGCTGACACGGCCCCGCCGC
>NZ_JBHXLV010000083.1:0-25563 GCF_042721685.1 Streptomyces sp. NPDC058459
TGCCCCTCGGGCCATCCGCACATGCCGGGCGTAGGCTCGGACCTTGGGTACGAATCGCCTCGAAGGTTAAGGAATCTCTGATGGAGCTCGGTCTCGTCGGCCTCGGCAAGATGGGCGGCAACATGCGCGAGCGCATCCGCCGCGCAGGCCACACCGTCATCGGATACGACCGCAACGCGGACCTCGCGGACGTGCACAGCCTCGAAGAGCTTGTGGGCAAGCTCAGCGCCCCGCGCGTGGTCTGGGTGATGGTCCCGGCGGGCGAGGCGACGCAGGCGACCGTGGACCGGCTCGGCGAGCTGCTGGAGCCCGGCGACGTGGTCGTGGACGGCGGCAACTCCCGCTGGACGGACGACGAGAAGCACGCCGAGGAACTGGCGGCCAAGGGCATAGGCTTCGTCGACTGCGGCGTCTCCGGTGGTGTCCACGGCCTGGCCAACGGCTACGCGCTGATGTACGGCGGTGACGAGGAGAACGTGGCCAAGGTGCGTCCCGTCCTCGACGCGCTCAAGCCCGAGGGCGACTTCGGCTCCGTACACGCCGGCAAGGTCGGTGCGGGTCACTTCTCGAAGATGGTCCACAACGGCATCGAGTACGCCATGATGCAGGCGTACGCCGAGGGCTGGGAGCTGCTGGAGAAGGTCGACTCCGTGGAGAACGTCCGCGAGATCTTCCGCTCCTGGCAGGAGGGCACGGTCATCCGCTCCTGGCTGCTCGACCTCGCGGTCGACGCCCTGGACGGCGACGAGCACCTGGACGGCCTCCGCGGTTACGCGCAGGACTCCGGTGAGGGACGCTGGACGGTGGAGGCCGCGATCGACAACGCGGTGCCGCTGCCCGCGATCACCGCGTCGCTGTTCGCGCGGTTCGCCTCGCGGCAGGACGACTCGCCGCAGATGAAGATGATCGCCGCGCTGCGCAACCAGTTCGGCGGCCACGCGGTCGAGAAGAAGCCGTGACCAGGCAGAAGAAGTAGTCCACAGGGTCGCGCCCGCGATCCACAGGCTGTTGAGGGAGGTCGGCGAACGACCATGCACGTCACGCATCTTTCGCTGGCCGACTTCCGCTCGTACGCGCGGGCCGAGGTTCCGCTCGGCTCGGGCGTCACCGCCTTCGTCGGCCCCAACGGCCAGGGCAAGACCAACCTCGTCGAGGCCGTCGGCTACCTGGCCACCCTCGGCAGCCACCGGGTCTCCGTCGACGCCCCCCTGGTCCGTATGGGCGCCGAGCGCGCCGTCGTCCGGGCGCAGGTCCGGCAGGGCGAGCGGCAGCAGCTGGTCGAGCTGGAGCTGAACCCCGGCCGTGCCAACCGGGCCCGGATCAACCGGTCCGCGCAGGCCAGGCCGCGTGACGTGCTGGGGATCGTACGGACCGTGCTGTTCGCGCCCGAGGATCTGGCGCTGGTCAAGGGCGACCCCGGTGAGCGGCGCCGTTTCCTGGACGAGCTGATCACCGCGCGCTCCCCGCGCATGGCGGGCGTCCGCTCCGACTACGAGCGGGTGCTCAAGCAGCGCAACACCCTGCTGAAGTCGGCCGCCCTCGCACGCCGGCACGGCGGCCGCTCCATGGACCTCTCCACACTGGACGTGTGGGACCAGCACCTCGCGCGCGTGGGCGCCGAGCTGCTGGCGCAGCGCCTGGACCTGATCGGGGTGCTCCAGCCGCTGACCGACAAGGCGTACGAGCAGCTGGCCCCCGGTGGGGGTCCCGTCGCGCTGGAGTACAAGTCCTCCGCGCCCGGCACGGCGCACACCCGTGAGGAGCTGGCCGAACAACTGCTGGCCGCCCTCGCCGAGGCGCGCAAGCAGGAGATCGAGCGGGGTGTGACCCTGGCCGGCCCGCACCGCGACGACCTGGTGCTCCGGCTCGGGCGCCTCCCCGCCAAGGGCTACGCCTCGCACGGCGAGTCCTGGTCCTACGCGCTCGCGCTCCGCCTGGCCTCGTACGACCTGCTGCGCGACGAGGGCAATGAGCCGGTGCTGATCCTGGACGACGTCTTCGCCGAGCTGGACGCGCGTCGCCGCGAGCGGCTGGCCGAGCTGGTCGCGCCCGGCGAGCAGGTGCTCGTGACGGCCGCGGTCGACGACGACGTGCCGCATGTCCTGGCGGGCGCCCGGTACGCCGTCGCCGACGGGACGGTGGAGCCGGCGTGAGCGCCGGTGAGGGCGGCGAGGACCGCAGGGCGCCGGAGCCGTCCGGTGTGGACCTCGCGCACGTGGCGCTGCGCGCCGCGAAGGAGCAGGCACGCGCGCGTGGGGACGCGGCACGGCAGAAGAAGCAGGTCCGGCGCGGCGGCGGGCTGCGCTCGGGCGCGCGGGCGGACGGCCGCGATCCGATGGCGCTGGGCGCGGCGATCAACCGGCTGCTGAACGAGCGCGGTTGGGAGGCCCCGGCGGCGGTCGGCGGCGTGATGGGCCGCTGGCCCCAGATCGTCGGCGAGGATCTCGCGAAGCACTGTGTGCCGCACCGGTACGACGAGGACGAGCGGGTGCTGTCGGTCTCCTGCGACTCGACGGCGTGGGCGACGCAGCTCCGGCTGCTGGCGCCGACGCTCGTGGCCCGGCTGAACGAGGACCTCGGGCACGGCACGGTCCGGATGATCAAGGTGAACGGTCCGGGCGCCCCGGTGCGCCGGTACGGCCCCCTCAGGGCGCCGGGAAGCGCCGGTCCGGGCGACACCTACGGGTGACGTACCTCACGTCTGACCAGCGAGGCGTGCGGGTGCTCCAGAGCCGTACGGGTGTACGTGCCAGAGGCCGATCATGGGCCGACCCCCCGATGGACAAGGGCTGACGCCCCGAAGCCCTGAGTGCCGCTGTGAGCCCCTCGTAGCCCCCTTCCCCATATCGGGACCCGATCGGGGCCGGTTCAGGGCGGCACATGCGGACTCAGGTGCCCGCAAGCCCCCATCATTGTCGGCGCTACCGGTAGACTGGAAGGCGATCCCGCCCCCGATCGTGGGGACCGTCCGGGAAAAGCTGAGCAACGCTGATTCAGGGCTTACCAACGCAACATGCCGCAGCCGCTCCGGCAACCCTCCTCCTGGAGGGCGCGCACCCCCAAGGAGCGCTCGTGCTGTGCCAGAAAGGGCGCTTCGTGGCCGATTCCGGCAACCCCAACGAGAACATCCCTTCCACCGACGCCGGCGTCACTGGCGAGGCACCCGCCTCCACCTCGTACGACGCCAATGCCATCACCGTGCTCGAAGGGCTGGACGCGGTCCGCAAGCGCCCCGGCATGTACATCGGTTCCACCGGTGAGCGCGGTCTGCACCACCTGGTGTACGAGGTCGTCGACAACTCCGTCGACGAGGCGCTGGCCGGCCACGCGGACACCATCGACGTGACGATCCTGCCCGACGGCGGCGTCCGCGTGGTGGACAACGGCCGGGGCATCCCGGTGGGCATCGTGGCCTCCGAGGGCAAGCCGGCCCTGGAGGTCGTGCTGACCGTGCTGCACGCGGGCGGCAAGTTCGGCGGAGGCGGTTACGCCGTCTCCGGCGGTCTGCACGGTGTGGGCGTGTCCGTGGTGAACGCGCTGTCCATGAAGGTCGCCGTCGAGGTGAGGACGGACGGCCACCGCTGGACGCAGGACTACAAGATGGGCGTCCCCACGGCGCCGCTGGTGCGGAACGAGGCGACCGAGGAGACCGGCACCTCGGTCACCTTCTGGGCCGACCCGGAGATCTTCGAGACCACGGAGTACTCCTTCGAGACGCTGTCCCGGCGTTTCCAGGAGATGGCGTTCCTCAACAAGGGCCTGACGATCAAGCTCACCGACGAGCGCGAGTCGGCGAAGGCCACGAGCGGCGCGGACGAGGCGGGCGCGGACGAGAAGGCCGAGGTCAAGTCGGTCACGTACCGCTACGACGGCGGCATCGTCGACTTCGTGACGTACCTGAACTCCCGCAAGGGCGAGGTCGTGCACCCGACCGTCGTCTCGCTGGAGGCCGAGGACAAGGACAAGGCCCTGTCCCTCGAGGTCGCCATGCAGTGGAACGGCGGCTACAGCGAGGGGGTCTACTCCTTCGCCAACATCATCCACACCCACGAGGGCGGCACCCACGAGGAGGGCTTCCGGGCCGCGCTGACCTCTCTGATCAACAAGTACGCGCGCGACAAGAAGCTGCTGCGCGAGCGGGACGACAACCTCACCGGTGACGACATCCGCGAGGGTCTGACCGCGATCATCTCGGTCAAGCTGAGCGAGCCGCAGTTCGAGGGCCAGACCAAGACCAAGCTGGGCAACACCGAGGCCAAGACCTTCGTGCAGCGCGCGGTCTACGAGCACCTCAACGACTGGCTCGACCGCAACCCGGTCGAGGCGGCGGACATCATCCGCAAGGGCATCCAGGCGGCCACCGCGCGTGTGGCGGCCCGCAAGGCCCGTGACCTCACCCGGCGCAAGGGCCTGCTGGAGTCCGGCGCGCTGCCGGGCAAGCTGTCCGACTGCCAGTCGAACGACCCGGCCAAGTGCGAGATCTTCATCGTCGAGGGCGACTCCGCCGGCGGTTCGGCCAAGTCGGGCCGCAACCCGGAGTACCAGGCGATCCTCCCGATCCGAGGCAAGATCCTCAACGTCGAGAAGGCGCGGATCGACAAGATCCTGCAGAACCAGGAGATCCAGGCGCTGATCTCCGCCTTCGGCACGGGTGTGCATGAGGACTTCGACATCGCGAAGCTCCGCTATCACAAGATCATCCTGATGGCGGACGCCGATGTCGACGGCCAGCACATCAACACCCTGCTGCTGACCTTCCTGTTCCGCTTCATGCGGCCCCTGATCGAGGCCGGGCACGTCTATCTGTCGCGTCCGCCGCTGTACAAGATCAAGTGGGGCCGGGACGACTTCGAGTACGCGTACTCCGACCGCGAGCGCGACGCCCTGCTGGAGATCGGCCGGCAGCGTGGCAAGCGCGTCCGCGAGGACTCGATCCAGCGCTTCAAGGGCCTCGGTGAGATGAACGCCGAGGAGCTGCGGGTGACCACCATGGACATCGACCTCCGGGTCCTCGGCCAGGTCACCCTCGACGACGCCGCCCAGGCCGACGACCTGTTCTCGGTCCTGATGGGCGAGGACGTCGAGGCCCGCCGCCAGTTCATCCAGCGCAATGCCAAGGACGTCCGCTTCCTCGACATCTGAGTCGGTCCGGGCTGACCGCACCAGGAAGGATCTTCACCAGCAATGACCGACGAAACTCCCGACCTCGTACCCGAACCGGTGACGCCGGTGACGGAGCCGGGCGACGCCGCCGCCCTCCGGATCGAGCCGGTGGGCCTCGACGCCGAGATGCAGCGCTCCTACCTCGACTACGCGATGTCCGTCATCGTGTCGCGCGCGCTGCCCGACGTCCGGGACGGCCTCAAGCCCGTCCACCGCCGTGTGCTGTACGCGATGTACGACGGCGGCTACCGCCCCGACCGCGGCTTCTACAAGTGCGCCCGCGTCGTCGGTGACGTCATGGGCAACTACCACCCCCACGGCGACAGCTCGATCTACGACGCCCTGGTCCGCCTCGCCCAGCCGTGGTCGATGCGCATGCCCCTCGTCGACTCCAACGGCAACTTCGGCTCGCCGGGCAACGACCCCGCGGCCGCCATGCGGTACACCGAGTGCAAGCTCGCGCCGCTGTCGATGGAGATGGTCCGCGACATCGACGAGGAGACCGTCGATTTCAAGGACAACTACGACGGCCGCTCCCAGGAGCCGACCGTCCTGCCCGCCCGCTTCCCCAACCTGCTGATCAACGGCTCGGCCGGTATCGCGGTCGGCATGGCGACCAACATCCCGCCGCACAACCTCCGTGAGGTCGCGGCCGGCGCCCAGTGGCACCTGGAGCACCCGGAGGCGTCGCAGGAGGAGCTGCTGGACGCCCTCATCGAGCGCATCAAGGGCCCGGACTTCCCGACCGGCGCGCTGGTCGTGGGCCGCAAGGGCATCGAGGAGGCGTACCGCACCGGGCGCGGCTCCATCACGATGCGCGCGGTGGTCGAGGTCGAGGAGATCCAGAACCGCCAGTGCCTGGTCGTCACCGAGCTGCCGTACCAGGTGAACCCGGACAACCTGGCGCAGAAGATCGCCGACCTGGTGAAGGACGGCAAGATCGGCGGCATCGCCGACGTCCGTGACGAGACGTCCTCACGCACCGGTCAGCGTCTGGTGATCGTCCTCAAGCGGGACGCGGTCGCCAAGGTCGTGCTGAACAACCTGTACAAGCACACCGAGCTGCAGACGAACTTCGGCGCCAACATGCTGGCGCTGGTCGACGGTGTGCCGCGCACCCTGTCGCTGGACGCGTTCATCCGGCACTGGGTGACGCACCAGATCGAGGTCATCGTCCGCCGGACCCGGTTCCGGCTGCGCAAGGCCGAGGAGCGCGCGCACATCCTGCGCGGCCTGCTGAAGGCCCTGGACGCCATCGACGAGGTCATCGCGCTGATCCGGCGCAGCGAGACCGTCGAGATCGCCCGCGGCGGCCTGATGGACCTCCTCGAGATCGACGAGATCCAGGCGAACGCCATCCTCGAGATGCAGCTGCGCCGCCTGGCCGCCCTGGAGCGCCAGAAGATCGTCCAGGAGCACGACGAACTCCAGACGAAGATCGACGAGTACAACCGCATCCTCGCCTCCGAGGCGCTGCAGCGGCAGATCGTCCACGACGAGCTGGCCACCATCGTCGATCGGTTCGGCGACGACCGGCGCAGCATGCTGGTGCCCTACGACGGTGACATGTCCATCGAGGACCTGATCGCCGAGGAGGACATCGTCGTCACCGTCACGCGCGGCGGCTACGTCAAGCGCACCAAGACGGACGACTACCGGGCGCAGAAGCGCGGCGGGAAGGGGGTGCGGGGCGCGAAGCTGAAGGAGGACGACATCGTCGACCACTTCTTCGTCTCCACCACGCACCACTGGCTGCTGTTCTTCACCAACAAGGGCCGGGTCTACCGCGCGAAGGCGTACGAGCTGCCCGACGCCGGCCGGGACGCGCGCGGCCAGCACGTGGCCAACCTGCTCGCCTTCCAGCCGGACGAGGCTATCGCCGAGATCCTGGCGATCCGCGACTACGATGCGGTGCCCTACCTGGTGCTGGCCACCAAGGCGGGCCTGGTCAAGAAGACCCCGCTGAAGGACTACGACTCGCCGCGCTCCGGCGGTGTCATCGCCATCAACCTGCGGGCGGGCGAGGACGGCACGGACGACGAGCTGATCGGCGCGGAGCTGGTCTCCGCGGACGACGACCTGCTGCTCGTCAGCCGGAAGGCGCAGTCCATCAGGTTCACCGCGTCGGACGACACGCTGCGTCCGATGGGCCGTGCCACCTCGGGTGTGAAGGGCATGAGCTTCCGCGAGAGCGACGAACTGCTGTCGATGAACGTGGTGCGGCCCGGTACGTTCGTCTTCACCGCCACGGACGGCGGCTACGCCAAGCGCACGCCCGTGGACGAGTACCGCGTCCAGGGACGTGGCGGTCTGGGCATCAAGGCTGCCAAGATCGTGGAGGACCGCGGTTCGCTCGTCGGCGCGCTGATCGTCGAGGAGAGTGACGAGATCCTCGCCATCACCCTCTCCGGCGGTGTGATCCGTACGCGCGTCAGCGGGGTCAGGGAGACGGGCCGTGACACCATGGGCGTCCAACTGATCAACCTGGGCAAGCGCGATGCCGTGGTCGGCATCGCTCGCAACGCCGAAGCGGGGCGTGAGGCGGAGGAGGTCGACGGCGAGATCGTCGTCGACGAGACCGCCGAGGCCACCGAGATCACCGGCACTGACGAGGGTGAGGCGCCCTCGGTCGAGTAGCACGAGGAGCGAATCACGTGAGCGGAGCCACGGGCGCCGGATCGGCCGGTACCTCCACGGGTACGGAGACGGACGGCGGCGGCCGTGGCTCCGCCGCGAAGGCGGGGCGGAAACGGGGCGCGGGGAGCGCGGGTACCGCGTCCGGCCCGCGGCCGGCTCCGGCCGATACTGCTTCTCCTGTTTCTACTCCTGCTTCTTCGAGTTCCCAGGGGGGAACCGTGACGGACACCCGTGGCGCCCAGGCCAAGGCCGCTGCGACCGAGGGCATGGCGGCCTCCCCGCTGCCCGGTGAGCGTGGCCCCGAGCAGCCGGCCGGGCCCTACCACCCGCCGCAGGCGTACGCGGCGCAGCCGCCCGCCGACGCGGTGCGCCGCCCGCGCACGGGTGTCGGCACGGCGCCGCGCACCCGCAAGGCGCGGCTGCGGGTGGCCAAGGCCGACCCGTGGTCGGTGATGAAGGTCAGCTTCCTGCTCTCCATCGCGCTGGGGATCTGCACGGTCGTGGCGTCGGCGGTGCTGTGGATGGTGCTGGACGCGATGGGCGTGTTCTCCACCGTGGGCGGCACGATCTCCGAGGCGACCGGCGCGACCGAGGCGACCGGCTTCGACCTCCAGGCGTACCTCTCGCTGCCGCACGTGCTGATGTTCGCCACGATCATCGCGGTCATCGACGTCGTCCTGGCCACGGCCCTGGCGACGCTGGGCGCCTTCATCTACAACCTCTCCGCGGGCTTCGTGGGCGGCGTCGAACTGACGCTGGCTGAGGACGAGTGAGGGTGCCTCCCGGCCCGGTCGGCGATCCCCCGACAACCGATTTTGGGACTGCCCCGGTCGTGCGCTAATCTTCAGGAGTCAGCGCGCGGGTCACCCCGCGAAGCGCGGGCGGGGCTATAGCTCAGTTGGTTAGAGCGCATCCCTGATAAGGATGAGGCCACAGGTTCAAATCCTGTTAGCCCCACAGTGGCATAGCGCCAGGTGAGAAAGCCGGTAGGTTCTGAGAATCTACCGGCCTTCTACATTTAATGATCTTGCTATCCCGCTACTCCCCCGTAACTTGTCCGGGAGGGGCGCCCGCGAGGGAAGGCCGGCCTTCAGTGGTGAAACAGGACAGGCGCCCGGTAAACCTGACTGAATCTGACCTATGACATCTGCACCAAAACACCCCAAGGTGCGTCGAATCACTGCTGGTTCTACCCTAAGAGCCCCATCTGCCCTCTGTAGATCAGCCGCAGCAGTATGTATCGTGCAGGTTGGGGAGGCGGGCGTGATATCTCCGGCCGTCTGACGCACAACCCCGACTTGGCCCGGCTGAGGTGCTCGGGAGGCCCTCAGCCGGCGACGACCCCCTGCCGCATGATTCGGCAGGGGGTCGTCTGTGTCATAACACTAGACCGCCCCGCTCTCCCTGTGGGGAACGGGGCGGCCGCGCTCAGCCCGAAGGCGAGCGCTCGCGGGGCCAGGCGGACGCACATCTCGTCGGCCCGCGCGCCTCGACGCGACTCCGCGCCTCTCGTACAGGATGAGGGCGAATTCGCCTACAGACATTCGATCATGAAACAGCCAGCGTTGCAGGGTGCAGCCGACGCTTCCCCCCGACGACGACGAGATCGCGTCTCGCCGTCTCGCCTTCGGGGACCGGCTGCGCACTGCACGCCGAGCAGCCGGCCTCACACAGAACCAACTCGCCGAACGAGCGGGCCTGGACCGAGCGCAAATCTCCGAGATCGAACGCGGGTGCCGCGACGCCCGCCTCTCCACCCTCGTACGGATAGAGGGTGCACTCGGCGCCCAGCTGAGCTGGGCCTGACTGCCCATACATCGGCCTGACTGCCCATACATCCGTCGGTGGCGCATTGATGTTGCCGCCCGGCCGGTCACAGCTCCGGCGGCAGCCTGTGCGGTCGACCCCGACGCGCCGCCGGGCGCCCCGTCCGAGCGCCCGGGGTCAGTAGCGAATGGGTGGCGTCGGGTAGCTCTGCTGCGGGGCGGGTCGGCACCGGCGGGCGTGCACATCCATCGTTGCCCCCACCCCCGTACCGCCGAAGTGCTCGACCTTCTCCGACGGCTCGTCCCGCTCGATGGGCTTGTTGCAGCGGGCGCAGATCACAAGGTGCCTCCGTCTCGGGACATGGCGCGGGTGATGACGTTGAAGACCTGCTCCCGGGAGCAGAGGTCGTAGCGGTATCGCGGTGAGGTCACCCAGAAAGGGGTGGGCAGATTGTCCTCGGTGGGCGGCTTAGTGCAGGTGGGCGGAGGCATGTTGAGGTAGCTGCCCGCTCCGAGGTACGGGGTGTCTGTCAGGTAGCTGGGCCAGTAGACGTGGGCCCGACAGGGCACGAGCGCCCAGTAGGTTCGCTGCTCGGCGTACCGGCCGGCGATCAGCGGGCCGCGCAGGGTGTCGCGCGCCAGGACGGCGACCGCCTCGGAGGTGCTGGCTCCTGCGGCGGTGTGCATGATGTGGCCGGGGATGCGTACGGCAGTGAACCGTCGACCCAGCGGCATGAGTTCGTCGCAGCCCTCGACCCAGTGCTGGAGCACCTGCTCGGGCTGGGGGTGCGCGCCCGCCAGCCAGGTGGTCACCGTGTCAAGCGGCTCGAGCTCCTCCCGGCGCCGTGCTGACCCGAGAAGGGGCGGCAGTAGTGGTGCGGGGCTGGCAGCGGTACGGTGCGCCATGTCGACTCCAACTCAGTCGTCCACGCCCAGGGCCGTGACAGCGGCCGCTGGGGTTACTCGTATCGAATCCGCTGACACGGTCGGCGGCTCCCCCGTAGCGTTTCCTGTACCGGCCGCACGGCCTAGCACAAGCGTGTCCACAGCCGTCCACACATGTGTGGACACCGTGGACGGCCTCGGGGAGAACCGATGCACCATGAGACCTTCGGCGAAGCTTTGCGCCGTCACCGCGGCACTCGCTCCCTCCGGGACGTCGCTCACCTCGCAGCATGCGCCAAGTCGCTGGTGTCCTACCTGGAACACGGTCAGCGACGCCCTACGACAGAGATTGCCGCAGCTCTGGACCACGCCCTTGACGCGGGTGGCGAGTTGATCGCCCTTGCCCAGATGGAAGCCAGCGGAGACGCCCTGGCCCAGGCCGATGCCCTTCAGCGTGGGCTCGCCGACTCGCTCGCGGCCGGGCCCATGACCGACGCCACCCTCGCCGAGTGGGAGTTCACCGTCGCCCGACACGGTCGCGCAACCCGCTACCGGCCTGAACCCAAGCTCTTAGCGGACCTCGTCAGCGACTTCGGCGACCTGCGTCAACTGCTCGCGCACCGGCACCCCCATGCCGCCCACCGACGTCTGACCATCGCCGCCGCGCAGATGGCCGGGCTCATGGCACTGACGCTGCTCAAGCTCGGCGACGACCGGGCCCGCTCCTGGTGGCGGACCGGCCGGGCCGCAGCCGGAGCGGCCGAGGACCGGGCCACTCTCTCCTGGATCTACGCCCAAGAGGCATACCAGCTGTACTACGGCGGCGACCTACATGGGGCCGTCGAGTGCGCGGTGCGCGCACAGCAGCTGGCGGGTGGACTCCCGTGCGTCGGACCCGCGCTCGCGGCGCCACTGGAGGCCCGCGCCCATGCCCAGCGCGGCGCGCGGGAGGACACGGAGATGGCACTACGGGCCGCAGAGACGGCACTCGGCCGACTCCCCGAGCCAGACCAGAGCGCAAGCGCCTTCGGGTACTCCGAGTCCCAACTCCGCTTCCACTCCGGCAACGCGCTCACGCACCTCGGCGACACCGACCGCGCCGCAGCCGAGCAGGCCCGCGCTCTCGAGCTTTACCCCGTCACCGACCGCATGGATATCGCCCTGGTCAGGCTTGATCAGGCCATGTGCACCGCCGTTGACGGTGATCCGGCCGCAGCCGCGGCGCTCGCTACCCGGGCCATCACCGACCTGCCGCCCGAGCACCGGTCCGCGCTGATCACCTACCGGGCCCAGCAGGTCGCGCATAAGGTGCCCGAGACACGCGAGCTGCGGGTCTTGCGCGAGATCCTGGCGCTTCCCGCTGGTGAGAGGGGCGACGAAAGTGCAGATCAGTGAGGCGATCGAGGCGGACGCCGAGGTGATTGCCCAGCTGCTGGGTGAGATTGAGGCGTACTACGGCGGACCCGCCATCGTGCCGCCGGTCAACGAGGTCCGCGCGGCGCTTTTCGGCGAGCGGCCAGCCGCCACGGTGCTCCTGGCGCGGGACGCCGACGTGGTGTTCGGTCTCGCTTCGTTCACTCGCCTGTGGCCCGCCGCAGGTTCAGACACCAGCCTGTACCTGAAGGAGCTGTTCGTCCGCGAGGAACACCGTCGCGCCGGTGTGGCCGGGGCGCTGATGGACGCCGTCGCCGAGGCCGGGAGGGTGGCCGGGTGCTCTCGGCTGGAGTGGACGGCCGACGCCGACAACCCGTCCGCGCTCGCCTTCTACGAGGCGCTGGGGGCGAAGCAGAACTTGGGAAAGGTGTCCTACCGGCAGCCCTTGTAGCCGGGCATGAGGAAACGGCCCCCACCACCCCGCTCGGGGGTGATGGGGGCCGTGTCAGCCTCGGATGAGTTCCTTGTCGCCGTCCTCCGGCTCAGGGACCGGGGTGCCAGAGCGGGTGAGGGCCCCCTCGAGGAGCAGGGCATACCGGCGAAGCGCGGCGATCACGCGGTCTTGGAAGAGACTATGCTCCCGCGCCTGCGCCACCTGAGTCTCCAGATCGCCGATCCGAGTTTCCTGCCGGATGAGTACGGCTGCGAGGCCCGGCACTGTCTTGAGGTCGGCGCCGTCGAGCGCCGTCGGCTTCTTCTCCAAGGACACCGGCGACGATGCCGGTGGTGTCGGCCGGCTGATCCGGGCGACGATGACCGAGACGATCCCGCCCAGGACGATGGACAAGAGCCCGTACATGCCTTCGCTCATGCCTAGCCTGCCTCTCTGCTGAGGGCGGCGGCGGGCCGCAGGGTGTCCACCTCCCGCCGCAGCCGGGTGAGTTCTCGTAGAGCTGGCACGAGCCGCGCGGTGGCGGCGGCGAGCAGCGCGGCCAGCGAGGGTGAAACCAACCAGGTCAGACCAGAGTTCAGGCCCTGTGGGAACTCACCCATGGCCCTGGCCGAGGTGTAAGCAGCTGCCCACACCACCGGCATGGCGACCGCAGCCGCCCACCCCCACCAGTCCCGGGTCGACGGCATGACCGAGGCCGCGCAGCAGACTGCGCCCGAGGTGATCCACACCCAGCCCCACATGCTGATGCTGGTGTGGGGGATCGCGGTGAGCGCGGCCGCGCCTCGGATGGTGCCGTAGCGGGGGTCGACTACGAGGCCGATGCCCCAGTTGATCCAGCCCATGCCGCAGACGAGGAGCCCGGCGCCCCGGTAGCCGAGGCGGCGCCCGGCCCGGCCCGCGAGCCCCCGCATCAGGTGACCGTCTTCGGCGACACCTGGCCGCGCGTGAGCAGACCGAGGACGGCCAGCACGCACATGTTCAGGGCGCCGACGGTCTCGGCGGACACGTTCAGGCCGTACGCGGCGAGGAGGGCGACTGCGGCGGCGACCAGGCCGGTGAAGGCGCTGGGCGCGATGGGCCGGGTGATCGCTGCCGTGGCGGCGGCGAAGGCCCCGCCGATGACGGCGACGATCGCGCTGGCTTGCTCGGCGGTGAGGCCGAACCCGAACGACACGACGAGGGAGAGTGCGGCGCTGACGGCCGCGAGGATGAGCGCGGGCTCTCTGCCGAAGATGCGCATGGTGGGCCTCACTTCTTGGGGAGGTTGAGGTGCTGGCCGACGGCGATGTCGTCGGCGTTCTTGAGCCGGTTCAGGTCGGCGATCTCGCGCCACCGCGCGCCGTCGCCGAGTCGGGAGGCCGCGATGGACCAGAGGGTGTCGCCGCGGGCCACGGTGTACGTCGTGGTGCCGCCCGGCGACCAGCCGGCCGGGTGCTTCAGGCGCTCGGCCACCCGCGCGCGCACGTCCGGCATGGTGACGCCGGGGCCCTTCGGGTCGATCTTGCCGGGCTGCCACTCCAGGTGGCCGATGACCGAGGTGTCTCCGTCCTTACCCCAGGCGTGCGCCCGGCAGAGCGCGGCCGCCGCTCGGACGATCGCGTCGAGCTGCTCGTCCGGCCATGCGTCCTTGCCGTCGCCGAGGTTCTCGCACTCGAAGCCGTAGAAGTGCCGGTTGCCGTCGGTGTTCGCCTCGTTCGCGGGCGGCAGGGCACGCTCGGCGATGACGGCCTGGAGGACGTCTCCGTCGCCGAGACCGGCGTGGTTGGTCCGGCCGTAGCCGATGAGGTGGACCACGCCCGTCTTGGCGATCATGCCGTGGCAGAGGGGGCCGGGGAGGTCGTCGTAGCCGTCGTGAACGATCCGCACGGTGGAGTCGGTGCCCTTGGTGACGGTGTGGTGGATCATCACACCGTTGACCGGGCCCCACGGGCCCTTGTGGTTCCGATTGAACTCGCGCCAGTTGCCGTGCTCCTGAACCTTGACGCCTTCGGCGCGCAGGGCGGCGAGGAACGCTGCGGCGGACAGGGGGGCTGCCATCAGGCACCGTCCTTCGCGGCCGCGTCCTCGAGGGCCGCCGTGGACGCGGCGACGACCGCCCAGTTCTTCGCGTAGAAGAGGTCGTCGAGGGCCTTCGTCACCTCCGGGCCAGACAGAGTCTCTGCCAGCTGGTGCGCGAGGTCGTGGAACGGCCGCGACACCTTCTGGAGGTGCGAGGGCAGGTGGTCGAACCGGAAGTTCTGCAGCATCCGCGCGGTGGCGGGATGGAGTTCAGCGGGCATGGATGCCTCCTGATATGAGGAAGGCCCCGGCCAGGACGGCACGGGGCGTGGGAATAGAGCGGGTCAGGTGGGGAGGATGCCGGTGGCGGACTTGATCTCGAAGCCGTCGAGGCGGATCGACGTGACACTGCCCGCCTGTCCGGTGATTCCCCAGTTGCCAGCCGTGCTGAGGTAGACGCGGAACGGGCCGGTCTGCCCGAAGCCAGCGCCACCCCAGTCCCTCTCGTAGGACTGCTGGTAGGTGCCGGTGAAGGTGAAGAATGTGTACGACGCCGTGGTCACGCCGCTGAGGTTGACGATCCCCTTGAACTCGCGGACCACCTCGTCGCGGATGTACACGTCGCGGACCATGGGCTGGGCGGGCCCGTCGCTCGACGAGTTCTGGTAGGCGCCTACCGAGGTCAGCGGTACCCATGGGGTCGCGTCCTGCATCCGGCTGGCGGTGATCACCATGCCGGGCTGCCACAGGGTCATCAGATCCTCCTAGAGCGCGACTCGGGCTGGGTAGGCGAGCCGCAGATCCGCGCCCGCGAGCTGGGGCTTGGCGATGCCGTTGACGCTGCGGGTCACGGTGAAGCGCTGGGGGTTGAGCAGTGCAAAGTCGTCGTAGGCCGCGACAACCGGCAGGGTGTTGGTGTTGGCGGAGCTGAGGATCGACCGGACACCGATCGACCCGGCGGCCGTCAGCGACGTGTCCGTGGCTACGACGTGCCACGCGCTGGCCGGCTCCGGGTCGGACGCCCGCCACGCCCGCGCCCGCAGGGTCGAGCCCTGCACCTGGAACCGCATCCGCCAGGGCGTGTTCGCGGCGTGCACGCCGGCCATCGTGGCTGACGCCAGATCGGTCTGTGCGGCGGCAATGCGCCGCTGGAGTACCAGCGTGACGGTCTGATCGGTGTTGAAGGCGAGCCGGGCGTAGTACAGGTTGTTCACGTCCGCGGCCCGGGCCACCAGCCCGACGTAGTGCGGTCCGCCAGCAGCGAGCACGCTGGTTGACGCGCTCACCACCAGGTCGACGTCGGCCATCGGTGACGCCAGCAGCGCCCAACGCGAGATGTTGATGCTGGCCTGGGAGTGGCGCCCGGTGCCGCTGGCGACGCTGTAGTCGCTGGCGCTGCCGCCAGACGTCATCCAGGTCCCGCCCGAGTCTGCGGCCCCCCACCCGCTGCTCGCCGTACGACCAAACGCGTCGGCCGCTCCAGGCGTGATGGCGGCGACCGACACGATCTCACCGCCTACCAGCGCGGCGAACGCGGTCTCCCACTTCCACTCGGGGCCAGCCGTCTGCACCAGCAGAGTGGTGTCGGTCGCGGCGGCGGCCGTGACGAGCTGCGAGCCGTCGGTGTCGATTATTCCGAGGACCGGGTCGTCGGTCACCGCGACCCGGTATGGGCCCGCCGGCGCGCACACCAGGGTGATCTTCCATGTGCGTACTCCGATCTCCTCGGAGTAGCCCTGCACCATCAGGTCGATGGGGCCAGGTGGCAGGTGGGACGGGAGATCGGTGATGCGGATGACGTCGCCCTCGGCGAGATCGAGGATCGCCGGGATCAGGTCGGGGCGCCGGTGCAGGAGGATCGTGATCGACGGGTAGCGGGCCTCGTCCCAGGTGCCGAGGTACAGCAGCCACCAGGCCATGGGCTCCGCTTGATCGTCCCGGTAGAGGTTCAGCGTGACGCTGTCGTCGTACCGGCCGATGCCGACCGGCGGGTCCTCCGTCGACATCCGGCCGTCGACTTGTTCCGCTCGCCCGCTGGACCCACCAGCACGTGTCACAGTGATGTCGTTCCGGATGTCCTTCGCGTCGGGTACCGGCTCCAGGCCGCTCAGGCCGCGCGAGGGGTACGGCAGGGTGAGCACCGGCGCCTGGTTGTACAGGCTGGTGCGGGTCCGGTACTTCAGCCCGGCACGCTCCCTGTCCTCCACCAGGATGCCCGCGTCCGCGTCCGCGCACTGGTCCAGCACTTCCAGCAGGGTCGCCGGGCGCTGAGGTCCCATCCTGGCCGTGGCCAAGCCGTCCCCGGCGATGGTGATGGGGAGAGCTTCCTCCGTCGAAAGACGGCCCAGCCGGGCAGCTGCGGTCTCTCTGGCGAAGCCATCGTCGGCGGCCTCGTAGATGGTGACGCCGGGCGCGGTGGCGGGCAGGGTCGTGCCGCCGATGTCCCACGCGGCCAAGTGGCCGATGCTCATGCCCTGGAAGCTATTGCCCCACTGGCCCTTGACGCCGATCAGCCGGCCGGGGGTCCCGGTCCAGGTGGTCCGCGCGTAGTTCCAGGCCGAGTTGACCACGTTCAGCCATGCGGCGGCGACGTACGCGGCGCTGCCGTTGGTGGCGGAGAAGATCTGCAGGCGGTTCCAGGCACCGGTGAAGTTGGCGATGGCCGCGGGGTCGCTATAGACGAAGAAGGCGACCACGTTGCCGTCGCCGTCCAGGGCCTGGATGCGGATGCCCGCCGTGGAGATCCGGCATACGACCTGCGCGACGCCGCCCGTGCCGGGGGTGAGGTTGAGGGTGAACATGGTCTGTTCGGTGGCCGGCATCGTGGCCAGCTTGTAGACCATCTCCGCGTGCCAGCCGCCGGACTGGGCGCCGGGGACGCGGCCGTCCAACGTGGAGAGCGGTCCGAGGACCGGCAGAGGTCCGGAGCCGGAGGGGCTGTCGTCGCCACCGAAGGCGAACCCGGTGACCCGAAGCGGCTGGCCGCCGCTGAGCGCCGAGGCTGCCTGCGTGGCCGCGTCGCCGTCCTCCATCGGCCAGTAGGCCAGTGGGATAGCGGACGGAATGCGCCGTCGCAGGGTGCTGGGGAGAGCCTTCTTGCCCTGGGAGAGCCGCTGGAGGATGCCCGCGCCGTCCCCCTCCACCCGGATCAAGTTCCCGCCACCCGACCACGTGGCGGGCCAGTCGGAGTACTCACCGACGAAGCGGAAGCGGCGGTTGCTGATCTCCGCGCCCCCCAGGAGGGACCAGGTGCGGCCGGCGGAGTCCGTGAAGGACGTAGTACCAGGCGCCAACCCCGAGAAGTCGGGGTTGGCCACCACGGTGCCGTTGATGCCATTGCGGAGCTCGGCCTTGTGGATGCGCCCCACGGGGTCGGCGTAGGCGATGGTGCCGACGGCTCCGAGGTCCAGAGCCGCCGTGTTGGCGAAGACCGAGGTGGTGCCCGTCTGGACGACGGGGTCCCCGATCTGCGTCCACGGGCCCGCGAGGGACGGAGCCGTGTAGAAGGTGATGGTTCGCCCGCTCGCCCCGTTGTCGACGTCGAGGGTCGCCCTCACCGCGAGGCGCCCGCTCGCTGGGACGACGAGCGGGGCCGTAGACAGGGCCGAGGGCGAGGCGCTGTTGTCGGGCGACCAGAACAGCCGGAGACGGCCGCCGTTCAGCGTGAGCAGCCAGCCCTTTGAGGCACTCAGCCACTTGCCGCACAGCTCGGTCTCTACAGCCGGAGCCCAGTCAATAAGGGACGCCTCCACCCGCACGTCCAGGTCCCCGGCGATAGCGATCGGAGCCGCCTGCGGAGTGGTGGCCCGGGTGGTACCTCCGGGCAGGAGAAGTGCGGAAGCGCCCGCGCGGACGCCGACCCTCACCGGGGTATTCCGGCCGATCAGTCCGTAGTACGGCGACCTCGGGTTGACGGGTGAGAAGAGCCCGTCGGGCGAGCGCAGGGTAAGGGAGCAGGAGGCTGGGTCGACTGCCTGCCCCTCAGCCGTACGCCCACGGGTGTGCGTAATGACGTTCCCGAGCTGCGCGTACTTGGTGACGTCGGTCCACGTCGTCCCGATCTGGACCTCGACTTGCGTGCCCAGCGGGTCCTCAGGAAAGGCCATCAGTTACTCCGTTTCCCTGAGAAGGCGAACTGGACATCGCCGCCTGCAGTCTTCTGGACGCCGCGGCGCATCTTGCCCATGAGATAGGCGGCTTCGCCCTGCTGGTCGCTGCGGAACTCGATAACGACCTTCTCCGCTACGCGGACGCGCGCGGACGCGGACGCCATATCCCACGAGCCCGGCGCTGGTGTCTCCACCAGGGCGGCCATGCTGCGGTTGACCGCCGACCGTTGACCCTCGACGCCCTGAATGAGGCCCTGCGCCGTGTACTGGCCGACCAGCGCCATTACCCGCGACGGCGACTTGATCCCGAGGGCGGCCCGGATCGCCTTGGACATGCCCTTAGCGATGCGGAGCATCTGCGACTCGATCGCCTTCTGCTGGCTCTGCAGGCCCTTCACGAGGCCCTGGGCCGCGTGGATGCCCGCGCCGTACATGGCGTCGCCAGCGCTGTTACCCGCCCGGCCAGCGGCGGCAACGAGCGCGGCCTGCTCCTTGTTGATCTGCTTGATCTGGCCGGAGTTGGCGTTCGCCAGTGCGGCGGCCGCCGAGGAGCCCTGCTCGACGCCGGCCTGCGCGATCTGCGCGATCAAGTCCGCGCGGACGCCCTTCTTCCGGAGCGTGGCCAAAGACTTGGCGAACCGTTCGGCGGCCAGGCGGTCCTGCTTCAGGCCGTCGAGGATGCTGGTCGCCGTGACCGGCCAGCCGTCGTTGCCCTTCGTGGTGATGTTCGCCGAGTCGAGGACACCCTTCTTCACGTCGGCGGCCAGCTTGTCCCGGCTGCTGGTGAGGTCCGCGAGCTTCTTCTGCGCGTCCTTCAGCCGGGTCGCCACCCGCTCCCGCTGGTTGGCCAGCTTCACCAGCCGCTTGCTGTCGGCGCTGATCCTCTTCAGCGCGCCGGAGCGACGGGAGCCCCGCCGCATCGAGTCGGCCACGATGTCCGCGAGCTTCGTGGACGCCGCCTTGACCTGCTTCGACGAGCCGGTCAAACCGTCGATGAGACCGCGGGCGATCCACCGGCCCTGCGTCGCCGTCACCTTGGACGGGCTGTGGATACCAAGGGCCTTGGCGATCGGGCCGGGGATGACCGACCTGGCCCAGCCCATGATCCGGCCACGCAGCCAGCCGCCCATGCCGGAGATGCCGTTCCAGAGGCCCTGGACGACGTTCCGGCCCTTCTGGACGAGGAGGCTGCCCATGGGGCCCATCGCGCCGGAGATCCGGCCCGGCAGGCCCCGCACCCACGCGACCATGGCCATCGCCCGGGTGACCGTGGCTGTCTTGATCGAGCTCCAGTGCTTGATCACCAGACCGATCAGGGTGAAGTTGAGGAAAGCGTTGTAGAGCATCCTGGGAACGCCCTTCACCCAGCTGACCAGGCCGTTCCACCAGCTCACGGCATTGGACTTGATCGAGCTCCAGTGTTTGATCAATAGGCCCGGGAGAGTGAAGTTCATGAACACGCTGACGAGCGCGTCCTTCGCCCACACCAACTTGCCCACGACCCAGTCCCACGCGACGAGCGTGGCGGCCTTGATGCGGTCCCAGTTGGCGATCACCAGCGCAACCAGGCCGATCACGGCAATCGTGATCCAGCCGATGGGCCCCATCGCGATCAGCCACTGAGCTGCCATGGTCGCGGCCCACGCGATCGCGCGAGCGGCCATCATCACGAACTGGCCGGCCGTCACCGCAGCCGTCCGGATGATCGACACCAGCCAGGTCGCCGTCATCCGTGCCGCCGACGCCGCCCACACCACTGCCGTACGGGCCGCGGACAACGAGGCTGACGCCGCGATCCGAAGGAACGCGACCGTGCCCCGGGCCGCCATCATCAGCCACGCACCCACGACCCGAGCAGCTGACCCGACCTGCACAGCAGCGCCTCGAACCGACGCAGCTCCGGCCCGCACCCAGCCCAGAGCCACCTGCGCGCTCCGGACCGTCGCGGTCACACCCATGAGGATGAGTGCGGGCACCAACACCGCAGTGACGACTGCGGCCGCGACCTTGAAGACCCCCTGGTGCTGCTGCACGAAGTTGAACATGCGGCTCAGAGTGGGGACGACCTTGCCCCCGATCACCTCGACGATGGATTGCATCGCTCGCCGCTTGAACTGTTCCAGCTGGACGCCCGCGTTGTTGCGGAGGGAATCGCCCATCTGGTCTGCGGCGCCTCCGACCTGTCCCAGGCTGCTCACGGCCTTCGACGGGTCAAGGGCGTAGAGCGCCTTCTGCATGTCCTCGGACTTGGTCTTGAAGAGCGCGACTGCCAGAGCGTTCCGCTTGGCCGGGTCCTTGATCTTGCGGAGCCGGTCGAAGACCACATCGAGGGCGGCCGCCGCCTTGGGGCCTCCCTGGGTGAACGCCTTCTGCATCTCGGAGCCGCTGAGCCCGATCTGCCTGAACGCCGAGTCGACGTCTTTGCCGCCGCCCTGCACGGTGAGCAGGAACTCTTTCAGACCGTCCGCGACCACGTCCGTATCGCGTGCGCCCGCCTGCATCCCCTGCGACAGCAGCCCGGTCGCCGTGGTGGCGTCCAAGCCCATGTTGCGGAAAATGGTGCTGTATTCGTTGAAAGTGTCCGCGATATCGTCAGCTCGCGGGCCCATCTTCTGGAGCCCTCGGGTCAGGACATCGACCGCTTCCGTGCCGTCCTTCGCGAGACCGTTCTTGATCATCTGGCCGACTGCGTTCGCCGTCTGCCCGAGGTCCAGCTCGAAGGCCGACGCGAGGTCGGAGACCTGAGTCGCAAGGTGCTGGATCTGCGCGTCCGTCGCACCAGTCGGCATGATCCCAGCGCGCATCACCACGCTGATCGCGTCGGCCGCGCCCTGGAAATCTTCCGTCACTGCGTCGGCGTACATCGCGCCCGCGATGTGCCCGTACCGCTGCGCCTCCGGCCCGGTCGTCCCGAGCTGGGCGCCGAGACGGCCCGTGATCTGGCCCTGCTCCAGGGCCTGGCCGAAGCCCTCCATCAGGATGGCCCCGGCTGCAACTCCGGCGCCGAGCGCTACCGTCTTCAGCCGCTCCAGGCTGCTGCCTGCGGCCTCAACGGCATCGTCGGCGCCCGCACCCGCGCCGTCCCCCAGGCCCTCCCCGAAGCTGTCACCGGCTTGCCGTCCGGCTCCGAGGAAGCGGCCGCGGGCGTCGCCGAGACGCCCGTCGGCGCCGCGGGTGATGCCCTCGCCGAGCCGTTCCCCGACCTCCCGGCCGGCACGGTCAGCGTCGTCGCCCATCTGCTGGCCGGTGCTACGCATTGCCTGCTCGGCCCGGCGCAGCGCCGGGTCTACCGCCCGGTCGTCGACGGACACAAGGGCATTGAGTTCGCCGACGAGCAGGGCCATGGCGTCTACCTCCTGCGGGGCTGGTGGGGCTGGTCAGGAGGTGGTGCGAAGTGCCGCTGGAGACGGGTTTCGGCGGAGAGGAGCCCGAGGATGCGGGCTTGAAGCCACCGCCAGGAGCGGCGCTGGAGGATGCCGTCGTCCTCGATGTCGATGCCGTACTCGCTGTGGAGGTCGGCCTCGATAAGCGGCCACAGGCTGAGAAGGTTGTGCCAGCTCAGGTCCGGGGCTGAGCCTTGCCCTTGCTTCGGCGCTTGGAGCCCGCCCTCGTACCACTCGTAGAGGCCGGTGACGGGGTCCCGCTCGCCGCAACCGACCCCGAGGAGCCGCGCGACGCCTGCCTCCGAGCCGCCCTGTTCGCTTTTCCCGGCTGCTGGCCCGTCCGCCAGAACTGCAAGGCCGTGTCGCGGTCCGTAGTGACCCAGAACATCGCGGTCAAGCTGACGTGCTTGAAGCGGCTCCAGGACAGGTCGCGACGCAAGTCCTCGTACGCGTCGCCCAGGCAGGCCCGGTACAAATCGAGTTCTTCGGCGTCGTCCAGTACCGGGGTGTCCGGCGTCTTCCCGCCGGCGGCAAGCCGGGCCGCGAGCGACGTGATCCGCTCGATACGGATACCGTCCTCGGCGGACGGGTCCTCGATCCGGTACACCCGGACCTCTCCGTCCTTGCCCTTGACCGGGAGTTCCAGGTAGGGCTCAAGGAAGTCGTCGAGCGCCTCGAAGTCGGTGGTCTTCTCGCTCATCAGGCCACCGGGTTCTGGACGAGAAGCAGCGGGCCGTCGCCGGTGAGGGTCATCTCGACCTGGTCGAGGGCGGTGTACTCGCCGCCGCTGGGCTTCCATTCGACCAGGGCGTTGCCCTCGTATGCCTCGGGGAGGCCGTCGCGGTCGTAGTAGCGGAGGTGCACCAGCGAGTTGGAGCCGAAGCCGAAGCTGGCGGCGCGCAGGGCCTCGTGGGTGGGGTGGTAGATCTTGACCTGGTCGTTGATCCTCCGGTTGACGGTCACGCCGAGCTCCCACGCCTGGCCCGTCTTGGTGTTGCCCGCCCAGCCGCCGGAGTCGTAGTCGCTGGAGTCCTCGATGTTGGGCTCGGCGGACGGCTCGAAGCTCGTCACGCCGGGCACGAGCTGCCAGTCCGAGCCGTCCTTCGCGGCGGACATGTCGAGCTCCATCCGCCACCGGCGGGCGAGCGCGGTGATCGGGGTGGGTGTGGACATACGGTCCTCCTAGTCGATCAGGTGAGACCCGGACCTGGTCGTCCGGAAGTAGTAGTTCGCGGTGAGCTCCATGCGGCCCTGGCTGTCCTGCCCGATCCACCCTTGGGAGTTGCGCCAGGACAAAGCCACGTGCACGCCCCCGACCTCGAAGTGCCTGCGGTTGTGCAGCACGTCGAAGACCACGTCGGCCATGTCGTCGATCGCGTCGACGCCGTCCGGGCCCGCGCGCATGCGCACCTGCACCCCGGTGATCGCGTTCGCGGTGTCGTCGTCGGTGACCGGATACGCCGTCAGCGCCAGGGCCCGGTCCGGGGAGTCCGGCATGGTCGCCCGGAAGATGCCGACCTCGCCGTCCTGGAGCACGCTGTCCGGCCGCCACACGCCGATGTCGGCCTCCGCGAGGAGACCGGCGATCCCGTCCAGGAGGCTGCTGGTGTAGCCGCTCACCGCAGCGCGCGGCGGAGCTGGGCGGCGATGATCTGTGAGACCGCAGGTTGCGCGGCGTTGAGCGAGTTTTCGAGGTACTTGGCTGTCCGTCCCGGGGCGTGACGCCAGGTCAGTTCCTCGTGCTGCCGGACCGCGTACGGGCCGTCGAAGGACACCATGCCGGTGAGCGTCGACTCGTCTGCGCTGGCGGTGCCGGTGGACTGGAGATAGCCCTCGTCGAGCGGTACCCGGTCGTTGGCGAGGCTGAGGACGTGCTCAGCAGCGAGGAAAGCCCCGCGCGCTGCGGCCGCCCGGATCTCGCGGCCCACAGACGCCCCGTTGAAGTTGAGTCGGAAGCTCTGCGGCATGGCCGACCCCCTATTCGAGTTGGAACTCCGTGTGGTTGGGGGTGCCGAGACCGCCGGCGTCGCGCGCTTTCGTGAGGATCACGCGGCTCACGCGACCGGACGGCAGGGTGACCCGGGACAGCGGCGGCGCCGACTGCTCTCCCGGGCCCGCGTAGACGGTTGACGTCGAGGTGACCTGTTCGCCGGCCGGAGTCCGAACGGCGCGGGTCTGCTCGTCGACCAGGCAGCGCACTTCACGCGCGGGCCCGTACCGGGGGCCCTTGCTGGTCTGGCCGAGGTAGTCCTCGACAGTCACCGTGTGGATCAGGAAGCGGCGGGGGATGGAGGCCATCACCAGCCGCCCGAAGAGGCAACGAAGCAGAGCCGATCCGACGGAACGCTCTCGAGCGCGCGGACCAGGCGCGGCGCGTAGTAGCTCGGGCCGGACCGATCGGCCCCGCCGCCGTAGTCGAGCTGGACACTGCCGATGGCGACGCGCTGGAGCGGGCCGGACACGTCCGTCTCCTCGCCGACCTCGCCCCAGAACGCAACCTGCGCGCACACGGCCTCCGCGAACGCGGCGATCACCAGGCTGTCGGTTGGCATCCCCATGGTGTCCACGTCGTAGACCGCCGCCCGCAGGAAGTCGGAGTCGAGCAGGCGGGACGCCTCCAGCAGCAGCCGGGCGGAGTCGAGCGGTGGCGCCGCCCCGAGGTACATGGCGAGCTGGGTGGTCGTCGCGTACACCCGCGCACCCAACGGCACGACACCCGGCGCCGGTGCCACCGACACCAGCTGGTGCTCCACGGAGGCGCCAGTGCCGGTCACCGTCCAGGACAGCCGCCACACCCCGGCGAGGGTGTACGTCACCGGGGCCGTCCACGTCGCGCCGCCGTCCGTGCTGGTGACGACCGGGACCAGGATGCTGCCGTCCGGCCGGGTCACCAGCAGCGTGGCCGCCGTGGTGGTCCCGTCGTGCGGGGCCACGGCCAGGGTCGCGGTGACGAGGTCGCCCACGTCCGGCATCGTCAGCCTCCTCTCATGGTGGCCCGCAGGCTCGGTCCGCTGGTCGATGCCCCCGGTGCCCGCTCGCGCAGGCCCGCGCGCAGCACGGGGCCCGCCGCCGACGTGGTGACTGCCGGGGCGGACTGGCGGGGGGTGAGCGTGTCGGCCGGCCGCTGCCGAGCGCCCGCGAGCGCGAGTGCCTGGTCGTGGCCGACCGCCGGGGTGAGTCGGATCTGCGGGCCGATCAGGGCCCGGGTCGCCTCGTACGCGATGTCGAGGACCTGGGCGGTGGTCGGGCCGAGATGCCGGGCCGCGCTGACGGTGTGCGCTGATCCGAGCGCGAGGCGCCCCGACCTCGCAAGGACCTGGCCGATCGCCGATTCGGCCGCGAGGCCGAGGAGTTGGCGCTTCGTACCGGTCATCGGCCGAGCCACGGACGACTCCGCGCCCGGTCCCGTCGCGCGCCGCCGTCCGCCGATGAGCGGCCGCGCGACGCTGGTCTCGCCAGCCGGGGGCACCCGGTCGGGGATCACCAGCGGCCGGGCCCGTACGTCCTCGCCCGCAGGCGTGAGAGCGGTCCGTATGGTCCGTCCGGCCGGGCTGGCCACCGTGCTGTCGGATGCTCGGCCGAGGCTGGCCGCCTTCTGGCCGGTGACCGGTCGGGCCGTCTCGCTGCCAGTGGCCGGTGCCCCGAGAGAGCGCGCCTTCCGGCCCCCCACCGGTCGTGCAGCCGTCGTCTCCGCTGCGGGGACGAGCGGCTGTGCGCCGGTCTGGGCCAGGACGCTGGCCGTCGTCGTCTCCACCGCCACACCGAGCGCCAAGCGCTTGGCCGTGGTGGGGAGT
>NZ_JBHXLV010000084.1:0-18664 GCF_042721685.1 Streptomyces sp. NPDC058459
GGCCGGGGGGGCGGGGGCGCGGGGGGGGCGGGGCCCGTGGGGCACCTTCACCCCGGCCAGCCGCACCGGCCCGGTGTCGGGGCCGCCGGACGGCACGGGGACCGGGGACACGGGGCGGGGAGCCGGGACGACCGGGTCGTACGACGGCGGCGGGGGCAGCGCCGGGCGGCCGGCGCCGCGCGGGCCGGGCGGCAGCGGGGCGGGCTTGGCGGGCGGCCGGCTGCCCCGGCGGGACTCGATGAGGGCGACGGCCTTCTCCGGCAGCCAGGCGGAGGCGGTACCGGAGTCGTCGGAGCCGGAGCCGAACAGATGCGGGGCCAGCTGCGCCTGGAGGTCGGCCGGGGAGGGTCTGCCGGGCGCCTCCAGCTGCATGCACGCCTCGATCAGCGGGCGCAGCTCGTCGGGCAGCCCGGTGACGTCAGGGCCCTCGCGCAGCAGCATGAACACGGTCTCGACCGGGTTGGCGCCGTGGAAGGGCGGGTGGCCGGTGGCGGCGAAGACCAGGGTGGAGCCGAGCGAGAACACGTCGCTGGCGCCGGTGACGCTGCGGGAGTCCTTGGCCTGCTCGGGCGACATGTAGGCCGGGGTGCCGACCGCCACGTTGGTCATCGTCAGCCGCGTGTTGGACACCCCGGAGGCGATGCCGAAGTCGATGACCCGGGGGCCGTCCTCGACCACCAGGACGTTGGACGGCTTCATGTCGCGGTGGACCAACCCCGCGCCGTGGATGGACTGGAGGGCCTCGGCAACGCCCGCCGCGAGCCAGCGCACCGCCTGGGCCGGGAGCGGCCCGCACTCGTTCACTATCTCCTCGAGCGAGGGCGCGGGGACGTACGCGGTGGCCAGCCAGGGCACCGCCGCGCGCGGGTCGGCGTCGACGACGGCGGCCGTGTAGAAGCCGGACACCGCGCGGGCCGCTTCCACCTCGCGGGTGAAGCGGACCCGGAAGAGCTGGTCCTCGGCCAGCTCCGTGCGGACCGTCTTGATGGCCACCCGCCGCCCCGACGCCGAGCGCGCCAGATAGACCAGCCCCATGCCGCCGGCCCCCAGCCGGCCCAGCACCTCGAACGGCCCGATCCGCCGCGGATCGTGCTGAGTAAGCTGATCCACCACTTGCCTGCCACCTCCCCGTACGAGCCGCGTCTTCCGCCTTTGGACGCGACCGAAGTGCAGCGTCTCACCACCGCACCGCCCTGGCGGCACGCACCCCGATTCTTCCTGGCCGGGCGGCCGGTTGCGAACCAGGTGGCGAATCGGGGTGTCTCGTGCCCTATCCCGTCATTTCACCGCCCCCGCGGCGTCCCGTCACCGGGTCAGCGGCGCGAAGGACGCCCCCTGATTGTCCGTGACGACGGCCACCGAGCCGTACGACGCGTCGAAGGGCGGCACCTGGACCCGGCCGCCGAGACGGCGCACGGTGGCGAGCGCGGTGTCGAGGCCGCCGACGCGGAAGTGCACGACGAAGTGCGCGGGCATCTCGGCCGGGAAGACGTCGGTGAGGAGGGCACGGCCGAAGTCGGGGTCGGCGCCGGGGCCGAACAGGGCCTCGTGGAACAGGTCGCCGTAGAAGGTGTTCGCGGCGCGGGGGTCGGGGGTGTACAGCTCGGTCCAGACGAACGCGCCCGGCTCGCGGCGCCGTCCGAAGCCGGGGTGGCCGGCGGACTGCCACAGCCCGAACACCGCGCCCTGCGGGTCGGTGACCAGGGCGGCGGCGCCGAGGTCGGCCACCGTGGTGGGGCCGGAGATGAGCCTGCCCCCGGCGTCGGTGACCTTCCAGGTCAGGGCGTGGGCGTCCGGGGTGGCGAAGTACACCGTCCAGACCGTGGGCATCCGGCCGTCGGACTTGGGCGCGAGCGAGGCGACGGGTTCGCCGTCCAGCCGGGCCCAGAGGGGGCCGCCGGGGGCGTCCTCGCCGTCGAAGGTCCACCCGAACAGCTCGCCGTAGAACCGCTTGCCCGCCTCGACGTCGGGGAGCTGGGCGTCCGCCCAGCAGGGGGTGCCCTCTCCGTAAATCGATGCACTGTTTTCGGCCATGTCGTCAAAGTAACCGGGACCCGCGCACCCCGCAGGACCAGGGAAAGCTTGCCTCAGCCGGGTCCGCGCCCCATTTGCAGTCGGCCGAATCGCGCTCCTGCCCCCCGTCGGTAAGCTGACGGCATGACAGGACAAGTGCGTACCGTCGACGGCCGGGTGGCCGGCAGGCGTGGGCAGGCGACCCGGCAGAAGCTGCTCGACTGCCTCAGCGAGATGCTCAGCTCCTCCCCGTACCGAGATGTCAAGGTCATCGATGTCG
Organism: Streptomyces sp. NPDC058459; assembly: GCF_042721685.1. Taxonomy (NCBI): domain Bacteria; kingdom Bacillati; phylum Actinomycetota; class Actinomycetes; order Kitasatosporales; family Streptomycetaceae; genus Streptomyces; species Streptomyces sp. NPDC058459. The sequence goes on from NZ_JBHXLV010000084.1 coordinate 2,294, forward strand.
CGCGGAAGGCGGGCACCTCGCCCGCGACCTTCTACCAGTACTTCCCGGACGTCGAGGGCGCCGTCCTGGAGATCGCCGACTCGATGGCCGCCGAGAGCGCCGGGCTGACCGAGCTGCTCGCGGGGCGCGGCTGGACCGGGAAGGCGGGGTGGCAGACCGCGCAGGACCTGGTGGACGGCTTCCTGGACTTCTACCGGCGCCATGACGCGATCCTGCGGGTGGTCGACCTGGCGGCGGCCGAGGGCGACAAGCGGTTCAACAAGCTGCGGATGAAGATCCTGAACGCGGTGAACGGTTCCCTCTCCGACGCGATCACCGAGTTGCAGTCCAAGGGCCGGGTGGACAAGGACGTGAATCCGGCGGCCGTCGCCGGTTCCCTCGTCACCATGCTGGCCTCGGTCGCGGCCCATCAGAAGGGCTTCACCGCCTGGGGCGTCAAGCAGCCCGAGATCAAGCCCAGCCTGGCGCTGCTGATCTATCTGGGAGTGACCGGCAAGAAGCCCACGAAGTAGCGACCGGCACCGGCACCGGCCCCAAGTCCTGTCTGGCAGGCGGTGGTCCACCTCGGCGTGGATCACCGCCTGTCGCCGTGTCCGGGGACGGATACTCGCCCCCATGGCACACGAGACAGACGAGACACACGACGGACTCGACGGGCTGCTGCGCTCCCTGGGGGTCTGGTCCCCGGACACCACCGAGCTGCGGCCCTTCGACCCGGACACCGCTCCCCCGACCCCGCTCCCCCTGTTCACCGCCTGGCTGGCCGACGCGGCGCGGGCGGGCCAGCCGGAGCCGCACGCCATGTCGCTCGCGACGGTGGACGAGGAGGGCCGCCCGGACGTACGCGTCCTGCTGCTGCACGGCGCGGATCCCGACGCCTGGACCTTCGGCACCCACTCGACCAGCCGCAAGGGCCGCGACCTGATCGCCCACCCGTACGCGGCCCTCGCCTTCTACTGGCCGGCGCTGGGCCGCCAGGTCCGCGTCCGAGGCCCGGTCTCGGCCGCCCCCGCCGAGGCCGCCCAGGCCGACCTCCGGGCCCGCTCCACCGGCGCCCTCGCCGCCGCCCTCACCGGCCGGCAGAGCGAGGACCTGGGCTCGCTGGAGGAGCTGCGCCGGGCCTCCGAGGACGCCTGGTCCCAGGCCCGCGAGAACCCCGCCACCCCCGCCCCCACCTGGACCCTGTACCGCCTCCACCCCCGCACGATCGAGTTCTTCCAGGGCGACCCCGACCGCCGCCACGTCCGCCTGGAGTACCGGCGCACGGAGTTCGGCTGGGAGCGGCGCCTGCTGTGGCCGTGAGGGCCGTCAGGCGAACGTCCAGGTGGCGAAGTCGGTGACCGGGCGGAACCCGAGCCGCTGCCCGCTCACCCCGGCGGTGGCCGTCGTGCGCGCCGGCGTCTCCCGCCGCGGCGGTGGCGTCGGTTGCGGCGGTCGCACCGCCAGCTCCGCCCAGACCACCTTGCCGTCCGCGGTGGCGTAGAAGCCCCAGCGCTCGGCGAGCTGCCGCACGAGGAGAAGACCGCGCCCGCCTTCGGCACCGGCGTCAGCCTCCTGGACCACGGGCACCTGCTCCGAGACGTCCCACACCTCGATCACGATGCTGTCCTCCAGGCCGACCAGCCGCACGTGAACGAGGTCGAGCTTCTCCAGCTCGCCCCACGTGGGGCCTTCGGCGAGTATGCCGGTCGCCGTGATCGCGTTGGTCACCAGCTCCGACGCGATCAGGAGAGCGTCGTCCTCGACGAACGCCGCCTGCCACTTGCTGAGGGTCAGCCGGAGAAAGTGGCGGGAGTTCGAGACGGCCGACCGCACCGCCGCCAGCGACAGTTGGTCGAAGAAGCGCACGTTCTGCGGCCGGTACGGCGGCGCTTGGGGCGTCATGAGCACTCGTCCAAGCTGATGACCTCTGCGCCGGTGGCGTGCGAGAGGTGGGTCAGCATCACGTCCTGGAGCGACTTGTTGAGCGCCAGCTCCCGGTAGGACGGCACGATCACGTGCTTCGCCTCAGCGTGCCGGACGGCTTCGACCAATGCCATGAAGGCCGTCTGCGCTCCCGTCACGTATTCGTAGAACACGGCGGCCAGCTGGAACCCGTTGACCTCCGCGTAGCCGGTGAGGTCGTCATGCTTCTTCTTCGCCTCCTCGTCGCTCATGTCGTCGGGGACTCGCATGTAGCCAAAGATCAGCGGATTCATCGCGCTTCGTGCTCCCTCGCCATGCCTGCGATCCACACGCAGCGTGTTCGCAGCAGCCCTGTGGAGTTACCGAGTGAAGCACCGGATTACTGAAACATGCAACACTCCACATTGAGAATCTGGAAGCGAGATTCTCGAACAAATGTATTGCATTCCACAGTGGCAATATTCGGTGTTCCATTTCAAATGTAGGATTGGTTCCAGATCGGAGGTAGGCCAAGTGGCAGAAGCGGCAAGCGGTTCGACCGTGCCCCGTCGTCAACTGGGGCGGCACCTACGTGAGCTGCGCAATCGGGCGCGGCTGACCGTGCGGGCGGCATCGACGGCACTGGAGTGGTCGGATCAGAAGATCTGGCGTATCGAGACGGGCCAGACGTCCATGCGCAGCCTGGACGTTGAGACCATGTGCCGCGTGTACGGCGCGGATGCCGAGTTGACCCAGGGTCTGATGGGCCTCGCGAAGGAGACGAAGAACCGAGGGTGGTGGCACTCCTACGGTGACGTGATCCCGGAGGGGTTCGACCTGTTCATCGGGCTTGAGGGTGCGGCTGCCAGCATGCAGCAGTACATCAAGGACCTCGTGCCCGGTCTGGTGCAGACGGACGACTACGCTCGCGCCCTGATCCAGGCGGGCCACCCCGACGTTGATGCCGCCGAGATCGAACGCAGGGTGCACGTCCGGATGGCGCGGCAGGAGCTACTGACCAGGGTGACCGCCCCGCCTACCCTGGAACTGGCGCTCGGTGAAGCAGTGCTTCGTCAGCCGGTCGGCGGCGGTCAGGTGATGGCTCGCCAGTTGGACCGGCTGGCGGAGACGATGGACATGCCGAACGTCTCACTGCGGGTGGTGCCGTTCGCGGCCGGCCTGCACTACGGACTCGTGTCCGGCCCCTTCACCATCCTCCACTACCCTGTCAACAGTGATGGTCAGCCCACGGAGCCGTCCACCGTTTACATGGAGGGCTTCACCGGCGACCTCTACCTCGACAAGCCGCCGGAGATCGAGCGGTACGACAAGGCGTTCACGTCGATCTGGGACACGGCCCTGGACGCCGAGGACACACAGAACATGCTTCACCAAGCGGCAAAGGAGTTTGCGCGATGATGAGTTCGGAGCTCACGGGCGCGGTGTGGCGTAAGTCCAGCCGCTCTCAGAACAACGCCCAGTGTGTGGAAGTCGCTTTCCTGAACGATGGCCGTGTGGCCATGCGTGACAGCAAGGACAACGGAAACGGCCCGGCTCTCCTCTTCACCCCTGGCGAGTGGGCCGCGTTCGAGGGCGGCATGCTGGACGGCGAGTTCAAGCAGCGGTAACACCGTCCGTCCGCACGCAGCAGCCAGAGCGCCCGACCATGTGGCTGGTCGGGCGCTCCTTCGCGTCCGGGCCGTGTCCGGGCGCGCGGGGCGTGATGCCCCTCCGGCAGGCCGTTACCGCTCAGCAACGCCAGTGAGCAGACACACCCGTGCCACCCTCACCGAGGAAGCTCAGCGAGCCGTACGTCGGACTGCCCGGCCGTGATCAATTCGCAACCGATTCCGGTCTTGACCGAGACCCATCAATCGGGTGGGTGAATACGCTCGCGCTATGGCCGACTCGCGTCCCTCGTTCACGGACCTCTCCGCGACCCCCGCCGACCGTCCCGTGTACGTCATCGGGGCGGGTCCGGGCGGTCTCGCGGTCGCGTACGCGTTGCGGGCACGCGGGGTGCGGGCGGTGGTGCTGGAGAAGAGCGACCGGGTGGGGGCGTCCTGGCGGCGGCACTACGACCGGCTGCGGCTGCACACCACCCGGCGGCTGTCCGCGCTGCCGGGGCTGGCGATACCGCGCAGGTTCGGCCGGTGGGTGGCGCGGGACGACGTGGTCCGGTACCTGGAGAAGTACGCCGAGCACCATGAGCTGGAGATCGTCACCGGCGTCGAGGTGTTCCGGGTGGAGCAGGCCGGGGACGGCCCGGGGTGGCTGCTGCACGCCTCCGGCGGGCGTGAGCTGACCGGCGCCGCGGTGGTGGTCGCCACCGGCCACAACCACACCCCGCGCCTGCCGGAGTGGCCCGGCGCGGACGGCTTCGAGGGCGAGCTGCTGCACGCCTCGTCGTACCGGAACCCGGCGCCGTACGCGGGCCGGGACGTGCTGGTGGTCGGGGTCGGCAACACGGGGGCGGAGATCGCCGTGGACCTGGTTGCGGGCGGTGCCTCGCGGGTGCGGCTGGCGGTGCGGACGGCACCGCACATCGTGCGCCGCTCCACGGCCGGCTGGGCGGCCCAGTACACCGGGATCGTGGTGCGGCGGCTGCCGGTGCGGCTGGTGGACCGGCTCGCCCGGCCGATGGCCCGCGTCAGCACCCCGGATCTCTCCGCGCACGGGCTGCCGCGTCCGGAGGCCGGGCTGTACAGCAGGGTCCGGGAGGGCGCGATCCCCGTGCAGGACGTCGGCCTGATCGACGCCGTGCGCACCGCGAAGGTGGAGATCGTGGCCGCCGTCGAGGGGTTCGAGGACGGCGAGGTGGCCCTCGCCGACGGCACCCGGATCGCGCCGGACGCGGTGATCGCGGCGACCGGGTACCGGCGGGGGCTGGACTCCCTGGTGGGCCACCTGGGCGTGCTGGACGAGCGCGGGCGGCCCACCGTGCACGGCGCCCGCACCCCGAAGGACGCCCCCGGTCTGTACTTCACCGGGTTCACCAACCCGATCAGCGGCATGTTCCGCGAGCTGGCGACCGACGCGCAGAAGATCGCCAAGTCGGTCGCCCGGCGCCTGCGTTAGGCGACCGCCACGACGGCGGGCCGGCGCCGGATCACCAGCGACATCAGGGCCGCCGCCGCGCACAGCGAGCCGGAGGCGTACCAGACCATGTCGTAGCTGCCGAAGACGTCGCGGGCGAAGCCGCCGAGCCACGCGACGAGGGCCGCGCCGAGCTGGTGCGAGGCGAGCACCCAGCCGAAGACGATCGCACTGTCGTCCCCGAACCGCTCCCGGCACAGCGCCAGGGTGGGCGGGACGGTGGCGACCCAGTCCAGGCCGTAGAAGACGATGAAGAACACCATCGGCACCCGCACGGCCGGGCCCAGCAGCATCGGCAGGAAGAGCAGCGAGACGCCGCGCAGCGCGTAGTAGACGGCGAGCAGCCGCCGGGAGTCGTAGCGGTCGGTGAACCAGCCGGAGGCTATGGTGCCGAGCACGTCGAACACCCCGATCACCGCGAGCAGCGAGGCCGCCGCCGGTGCGGGCATGCCGTGGTCGTGGGCGGCGGGCACGAAGTGGGTCTGGATCAGGCCGTTGGTGGACGCCCCGCAGATCGCGAAGCTGCCCGCGAGCAGCCAGAACTGCCCCGTGCGCCCGGCCGAGGCCAGCACAGTGAGCGCCCGCCGCGCGGCCCCCGTCAGAACGCCTGAGGCAGGCGCACAGCTACGCGGTCAGGCCGACAGGGCACGGACAAGCATCGTGCCCACAGTCCCGCCCTCTGGCGGGTCGATCAGAGACACGCGCACATCAGAGAAGCCATGCCCCGTCAGGATGCGCCCCCACTCATCCGGGGTGCGGTCGTGCCGCAGTCCGGCTTTGGCTGGCTTGGGCCCCTGACTGCCTGGAGGCAAATGCGAAAAAGCCAGGATGCCTCCTGGCGCCATACGCGAGCGGACCAGCGGGAGCAGGGTGTCCGGATCGACGAACCACACGGCACCAAAGATCGAGAGCACGACATCGAACATCTCGTCCGTCTCGCTCAGGAACGCCGTCGCCTCCGCCGTACGGAACTCAAGGCCCGGCAGGTCGCCCCAGCGCCCTCGCGCGACCATCTCGCGGGTGGGGGCAACGTCCACCCCCAGACCTGTCGCACCCAGCGTCACCAGGTGCGCGAGGTTACTGCCGCTCCCCGAGCCGAGTTCCAGCACCCGGCGTCCGGCCACGGGACCCAGAACGGTCTCGTTCGGCCCGTGATCGGCGTACTGAGTCCAATTCAGCCAGGTCGTATCACCCTTGGCGTTCACGGTGCTGCGTGGCTTGCTCCCGACCGCGTACCTGTCCCAGGACTGAGCCAATGACATGCGGTGATCCCTTCCTGCGAGAGGGGCCCATCCTCAACATACGGGGAGGGGCCCCAACTCACGTTCTCTTCAGCACTACTTGGGCGAGTCGTGGCACCCGGCGTGGCACTGGTTGCAGTCGGCCGCGTCCTCCATGCCCCACAGGTCGGGGTCGATCTCGAACCCGGCCGCCTTGATAGCCTTGATCGTCTGCTCCAGGACGAGCGGGCCACCGTTCTTGGGATCATGCCCGTCCCGCGTCACCTCGTCGTCGGTCACGCACAGAACCCCGACCGCCGCCCCCGGAAGCTCCGGTACGTGGTGGATGTACCGGCCGAAGTGCCGGTTGGTGAAGTGGTGGTACGGGATCGAGTCGAGCATGAACGAGTGCCACGCCTCATCCACCTGCTCGGACGGGCCCATGAGAAGGTCCGGGTTCTCGCCGCACGTGACCAGGTAGGCGATGGCCTGTCCGAACTTGGCCTCGGCCAGTTCGCGCGTGTTCTCCGGGTTGCGGAGCAGGAGGGCCACCTCCCGCTCCCACACGTCCGGGGTGACGTACGCCTTGGGGTCGCGGATCACTACTGCCGTGCTCATGCTGGCTTGCCTCCACGCAATCGGGGCTCCGTGGTGCTCCGGTCATGTCGCCCACCCCTGCACTTGGGGCACAGGCACGGCGGCATCAGGCCGGTAGCGAGGGGTTCCCCGCCCTCACCCTCGTACAGGGTTCGCGGCTTGGTCTGAGTGCCGTCGGCTCTCACCGTGTAAGCGCTGATGCGGATGGACATGACGTCCATGTTCCGGACAGGCCATGCCCATTGCGGCGACGTTCAAGGCGTCCCTCGGGCGTCATGTCGGCGTCACCCCGAAGGCGTCAAACCGGTGTCATCGAAGGCGTGGCGTGGCTACTCTCGGATCATGACGACTACGGCAGAGAGTGGGCGAATCCCCAACGACGTACTGACCTCCGTACGCAAGTCGATGAACCTCAGCCAAGACGAGTTCGCCCGGGGCTTACGTGACGCAGGCGAGGAGTTGGGGGAGCCGAACGACGCCTCCAAGCGACTCGTGCAACGCTGGGAGTCCGGGGAGACCAGGACATGCCGCCCGCTGTACGCGCGGGCACTGAAGCAGCTCACCGGCCGCACCCCCGAGTCACTGGGGTTCGCGATCCCGATGACACGCGTCCACTCGGACGGGGCAGGAGGCCACGACATGGAGGCTGGGGAAGTCGGCACGGCCGACGCTGTCACAAGCCCGGAGCCGGAGCCGCAGAGCGAGTACGCGGGCATCTGGCTGTCCCGGTACGAGTTCTACTCGTCAAGCCGTGACGAGACGTTCGACTGCAAGCACCACGTCGTGATCGTCCAGCACGGCAACCGGCTGACAGCCCAGAGCCTGCCCGGAGCGTCGACCAACCCGGACAGCCCGTTGTCCCTGGATCTCACCGTTGACCGGAACGTCGTCACCGGTACGTGGACCGAGCAGACGGCGGCTGACGGGTACTACCAGGGCGCCCGGTACCACGGTGCGATTCAGCTACTCATCGAGCCGACGGGCCGACGCATGGCGGGCAAGTGGGTCGGGTTCGGCAAGGACTTCGATGTGAACACGGGCCCGTGGGAGTTGCACCTGCTCGACCGATCGACGAGCCGCGCGAGCATCGAACGGTACTCGACCACACCGCAGTGAGGGATCGGGGCGCTCCCCTGTGGGAGCGGCCCGTACGGGCGCCTTGCCGCCGAATCCGCCCCGGCCGGTTGGAAACTGACAGCGCAAGACCCGCCTTCAGATTCCCCAAAGCCTCACCACGCGAACTCCGTGTTGAGCGGTTCGATCAGCAGTCCGGGCAGCGACCGGAAGGCGGCCGCGCCGATGATCGTGACGAAGGTGACGGCGGCGACGGACCAGGCGCGGTGCACGCGACGGCGCGGTGCGTCCTGGACGGGGGCGGGAGCGGGACGGGTCTGAGTCACGTGCTCCAGCGTCCCGGCACCGCCCGTACGCAGCGAGTGGCCCGAGGGACAGCGTTCGCCAGGATCGGGCCATGACCGCTGAGATCCCGCCCGTGGACAACGAGCTTCGCCCGCACCGCGTCGCCGTCCTCGCCCCGGACGGTCTCATCCCCTTCGAACTCGGCATCCCGCACCGCGTCTTCGGCCGCCCGACCGACGCCCGAGGCCGCCCGCTGTACGAGGTGGTGACCTGCTCCGTCCGCCCGCCGGGCCCGGTCGAGACCGCCGCCGACTTCGCGGTGGACGTACCGCACAACGCGTCGAGCTGGCACGGCAGTTGCTGGAGGCGACGGATCTCTCCGTGGACCAGGTGGCGCGGGACTCGGGATTCGGCACGGCCCAGTCGATGCGGCAGCATCTCCAGCAGGCGCTGGGGGTGACGCCGACCGCCTACCGGCGCACCTTCCGCGCGGGCGTCGTCACCGGGACGGGGTGAGCGCGGGCGGCGGACCGGCCGGCGGCGCACCCCCCTCATGCCCCCGTCACCACCGGCCGGCGCGACCCACACTCGGCGAGGACTCATCCCCGCGTGCCCTCGCCGCCCCCTCGCGGCGGAATCGCCGTCCCCAAGCCTCCGCAACGCGCGTATCACCCGTCAACACCGGTACGGCGATTCACGCCCTATGCCCTCTTCACGCCGGGCGCGCACGGAAGCACACCCGGCGCACGCCCGCGAGGCCGGCTAGAAGGCTTCGAAGAGAAGATCCTCGTAAGGGGTGGGCTGGACCCCGTACGCCGGGGCCGCGCCCTCGCGGGGCTGGGAGCAGCGGTCCAGCTCGCACCAGATGCTCTTGCCGGCTCCCTCGGGGCTCCAGCCCCAGCGGTCGGCGAGACAGTCGACGAGGGCGAGACCCCGGCCGCCGGTGGCGTCGCGCCCGGCACAGCGGGGCACGGGCGCGCGGGAGCTGGCGTCGGCCACCTCCAGCCGCACGGTCACCGAGGCCACCTGCTCCGCGCCGGCGGACGCGGGGGGCGCGGCGCCGCGGGGCAGCGACAGCCGCAGCAGTGCCGGGCGGCCGGTGTGGACCACCGCGTTGGTCACCAGCTCGGAGACGAGCAGGATCAGCGTCTCGGCCAGCGGCTCGTCGGCCGCTATCCCCAGCCCGGCGAGCCGCGACCGGGCCCACTTCCTCGCCCGCCCCACTTCCTCGGGGTCGGGCCGGATCTCCAGCTGCACTTGAAGCACCTGCACCGCTCACACCATCCGAACCGGCGGACACATGACCGCACGACGACCCGCCGCCACGGCGCGAACCGCGACGAACCGCACGACGAGGGCCACGATCGTAGCCATTTTCTGCATGGCCAGAACAACGGCCAGAGCAAACGTCACGGAACGTGATTCCCTTACGCGACAGCATGGTTGACGTACAGTCACCCCAACAAGCGCTTCGGGCATATTCCCGCGCGAAGGAGTACCCGTGCGGCATACTGTGCGACGCACTCGCGGCGGAGTCGAACAGGCGTGGCGCGGGGCCTCACCGGTGGCCCTCGCGGTCGCGGTCACTCGCATCCCACCCAAGGTACCGGAGGGCCCGGCCGACTCCGGGCCGTGACGAGTCACAGTCGGGGCACGGGAGCAGTCTGCACGTTGCGTGACGCATTGTCGCCACGATCCGCGACATCCAAGGCCATGGATCGTGGCTCCCAGGGCGCTCACCCCGGCGGGAGCGGTGCTCAGGCGGACAGCGATCCCGCCTCGTCGGCGGTGGCCGAGGCCACGTCCGGGCGCACGTCGAAGAGGCGGCGGACGCCGAGCGCGCCCAGCACGCGGTTCACGTGGGAACCGTCCTCCGCGCCCTGGTCTGGCAGGATCAGCCGCAGCCTGCCCTGGCACGAGCGGATCAGCCGGCGGACGGCGATGAGCACGCCGACGCCGCTGGAGTCGCAGAAGAAGACCTCGGAGAGATCGAGGACAAGGCTGTGACGGCCCTCGGCGACCACGTCGTGCACCCGCTGCCGCAGCACGGGCGAGGTCACCAGGTCCAGTTCGCCGGCCACCAGGAGCACCGTCCATTCGCCCCGTTCGGTGCCGGTCACTTCGAAAGTCACGGCCACACCTCTCCGCTCGGCGGATCTCGCGGAACCACCCGGAAACGGAAGCAGTTCCTTCGGTTCTTTCCGCGCGGCTGCCCAGCGGCCGTTTCCCTGAAACACGGAACCGCAAACCGCGAATGATCGACAGTGGGTCTTTTTTCGGTCATTGTCGATCGGGTTCGATCGTGCTTCGATCAGGGAATGGCCCGAGATAAGTGAAGGTGGTGTGAAGGACCCTCTACCACCTGCGGAGCTGCCTGGGGTGCGCATTGACACGAAGGGCCGTGCGCTGTCAGCCGTGCCGACTACATTCGAGGGGACGCCGGGCACACCTTGAAGACGGCGAGGGGAGGAACCGCATGCCGGCCAAGGACGCACCGCCCCGCTGGGACCGCACCATGCAGCGGCGGCTCGCGCGCGGTGAGGCGGCCGCCCTGGGCGAGCTGTACGACCGGTTCGCCTCCCTGGTGCAGGGCATCGCGCACCGCGTGCTGAGCGACGAGCCGGCCGCCGACGCGGTGACCCGCGAGGTCTTCGCCCATGTCTGGGAGCACTCCGACACCTACGACCACCGGCAGGGCCCGCTGCGCACCTGGATCGCCGCGACGACCCAGCGGCTGGCCGTGGCACGGCTGCGCGAGAGCGAGACGGCGGCGCTCGGCGGTGACTCGGCGGAGGAGCTGGCGGCCCTGGAGAGCCGGGTCCGGCACGCCTCCGTCGCCGCCCGCGCCGACTACATCGTCCACTCGATGCCGCATCCGCTGCGCGCCGCGCTGGAGCTGGCCTACGTCCAGCGGCGGGACTACCGCCAGGCCGCCGCCGACCTCGGCGTCACCGAGGACGAGGCCCGCCGCCGGCTCCGCCTCGGCCTGCAACTGCTCGCGACCGCCCACGACACCGGGACACCACCGGAGCACGGAGGTGCGCGATGAACGGCCCGGACCACTCCGGGGCGCCGGACCGGCGCATGGACGACGCGGCCGCGCGCGTACCCGAGCCGCGCTCCCCCGGCGGACCCGAGCGGCTCGGCCTCCCGCACGACGTGCTGCGCTCCCTGCTCGGCGCCTGGGCGCTGGCCGCCTGCTCGGCGGCGGAGACCGACGCGGTGGAGGAGCATCTCGGCGAGTGCGGGGCCTGCGCCGAGGAGGCGCGGCGGCTGCGCGAGGCGGTGGGCCTGCTGCACCGCCCGGAGAGCCTGGAGGTGGACCCCACGCTGCGCGACCGGGTGCTGGAGAACTGCCTGCGCCGCCGCCCGCCGCGCATCCCGGTCCCCGAGTGGGCGGCCTCGTACGACGCGGAGACCGCCCGGCTGGACGCGCTGCTGCGGGACTTCGGGGACGCCGAGTGGCACACGCCGGTGCGGCTGCGCTGGTTCGAGTCGGGCGTCCCCGCGACCCGCCGGACGACGGTGGCCGGGGTGATCGCGCATCTGCTGTCGGTCGACGGCATGGTGGCGACCGCGCTCGGCCTGGCGGACCCGCTGGCGGAGGCCGTCGCCGAGGCGGAGCCGGACGTGCGGGACGCGGCCGGGCCGGCCGGGCGGACCGAGGCGTTCTGGCGGGCCTCGCACTTCCCGCAGACCCGCGCGGTACGCGGCCGCTGGCGGGACCAGAGCCATCAGCTGCTGCGCACGGTGTCCTTCACCGGCGGCACGGGCGGCTTCCCGGTCGGCTACGGCGACTTCACGCTGCCGCTGCGGGACGCGATGGTGGACCGCGCCTTCGAGTGCTGGGTGCACGCGGACGACATCGCCAAGGCGGTGGAGTACCCGTACGAACCGCCCGCCCCGCCGCACTTGAGCCGCATGATCGAGCTGGCGGCCCGCATGCTGCCGCTGGCGGTGGCCGCACACCGGGGCGCGGCCCCGCCGGGCACCCCCGGCCGCAGCCTGCGCCTGGAGATCGAGGGCGCGGCCGGCGGCCAGTGGCTGATTCCGCTGGACTCCCCGGCAGACCCCGTCCCCGAGCACGAGGTCGCCCATGTGGCCCTGGACGGAGTCGAGTTCTGCCGCCTGGCAGCGGGCCACCTGACCCCGGACGAGACGACGGCGGGCCAGCGGGGCGACCGGGAGGCGATCAGGGACGTACTCACGGCAGCCGCGTCCCTGAGCCGTATGTGAGCGGCCCGGGACGTCCTCCCGGCTACGCGAACACCACGGTCCGGCGCCCGTTGAGCAGAATCCGCCGCTCGGCATGCCACTTCACGGCGCGGGCCAGCGCCTGGCACTCCACGTCCCGCCCGATGGCGACCAGCTGGTCCGGCGTCGAGTCGTGCCCCACCCGCTCGACCTCCTGCTCGATGATCGGCCCCTCGTCGAGATCGGCGGTGACGTAGTGCGCGGTGGCCCCGATCAGCTTGACCCCCCGCTCGTGCGCCTGGTGATACGGCTTGGCGCCCTTGAAGCTCGGCAGGAACGAGTGGTGGATGTTGATGATCCGCCCGCTCAGCTCCTTGCACAGGCCGTCCGAGAGCACCTGCATGTACCGCGCGAGCACGACCAGCTCGACCTGCTCCTCCCGCACCAGCTCCAGCACCCGCGCCTCGGCCTGCGCCTTGGTGTCGCGGGTCACCGGGATGTGGTGGAAGGGGATGCCGTACGACCCCACCAGCTCCTGGAAGTCCGTGTGGTTGGACACCACGGCGGCGATCTCCACCGGCAGCGCCCCGATGCCGGCCCGGAACAGCAGGTCGTTCAGGCAGTGCCCGAACCTGCTGACCATCAGCACGACGCGCATCTTCTCGTCGCCCCGGCTGATCTGCCAGTCCATGCGGAAGGAGTCACCGATCGCGGCGAAGCTCGCCCGGAGCTTGTCCAGCGTGACGGGGGCGTCCGCCGAGAAGTGGACGCGCATGAAGAACAGGCCCGTGTCGTGGTCGCCGAACTGCTGGCTGTCCTCGATGTTGCAGCCGGTCATGAAGAGGTAGCTCGACACGGCGTGCACGATGCCCTTCTTGTCCGGGCAGGAGAGCGTGAGGACGTACTGGTCCGCCGTGGTGTCGACAGCGGCGGCGGCTCGGCTGGGCTGCTCGTTCATGCCCTACACGATCTCACGCCGGGCGGCGCCGCCGGGGTACGCGTCCGTCAGGCGGACTCGGGCGGAGACCAGGCGGGGGTCGTCATATGGAGGTCGTCAGGAGGCGCAGCACCTCCAGGGTGCGCGGGGCGGCCGCCGGGTCGTCGCCGTCGCCGGCGGCCAGGCGCAGATGGGCGTCCTGGGCGGCCCGTACCGCCTCCGGCCACTGCGGGTGCTGGAGGTAGACGGCGACCGGCGCGTCCGGGCCGACCTGGTGCACGATCCGCAGCACCCGGAGCACGGCGGTGTCCACGAGCGCCGCCTCCTGGGAGTCCCGGAAGATGGTGCCGACGTATTTCTCCGCGGACCAGTTGTCCAGCCAGGTGTCCTCCACCAGCCGGTAGACCGCGTCGGTGACGTCCCCGTAGCCCGGCACGCCCGCGAGCCAGACGTCGCGCTGGAAGGCCGGGTCGGAGAGCATGTGCAGCGCGGAGCGCACGTTGCTGCGCCAGCGCCACCACGGCATGTCGTTTAGCGGCATACCGCCCATGGTGGAGGAGCGACGGCCGCGACGGGAAGAGTTCTCCGAACCTTGCACGGTCATCGATCGTACGTTCCGCGTCATATGAGCCACAGCCGCCCCCGGTGTTCACCTCCGCGTCACCCGTGGTCGACCGGGTGTCACTCCCCGGTTGGCGGTGTGCGGGAATCGTGGCGGCCCATGACCGGCAGGCGACGCACCCCTGACAGCTTCCTCCCCTCCCCCCGGCCTCGGCGGGCCGCCCGGTACGCCGGCGCGCTGGCCGCCTGTGCCGCACTGACCGCCGGCTGCGGGGCCGTACCCGGTACGGACGGCGGCTCCGGGGACGACACGGTCCGGGTGATGACATGGGCACCACAGAACACCAGTGCCACCAACAAGCCCGGCATGCCCGCGATGGCCCTCGCCTACGCGAAGTGGGTCAACAAGCACGGCGGCGTCGGCGGCCGCCACATCACGGTCCTGACCTGCGACGAGCACAACGACAGCGTGGGCGCCGCCAAGTGCGCCCGGCGCGCGGCGGCGGAGGGCGTCGTCGCGGTCGTCGGCTCCTACAGCCAGTTCGGCGACTCCTTCCTCGCCCCGCTGGAGAGCGCCGGCATCCCCTACATCGGCGGCTACGGCGTCACCGGCGACGAGTTCACCGGCCCGTACTCCTACCCGGTCAACGGCGGGCAGCCCGCGCTGCTGGCGGGGCTCGGGCAGGCGCTGGCCGAGGAGTGCGGGCAGGTCGCACTGGTCCGGCCGGACAGCATCGCCGGGGACGAGCTGCCCGCGCTGCTCGACTCGGGCCTGAAGGCGGGCGGCCACCCGGCGGCCACCGACCAGCTCGCCGCCGAGGACGCCACCGAGTACGGCAGGCAGGCCGAGCGGGCGCTGCGCCGCGCGACCGCCGACCCGGCGCGCGAGGGCTGCGTGGTGCCCGCGCTCGGGGACCACACCGACACCTTCATGGACTCCTTCCGCCGCGCCCGCACCGAGCACGCCCCGGTGCGCACGGCGACGGTGCTGGGCAGCGTCGACCAGACGGAGATCAACGCGACGGGCGGGGCGACGGGCCCCTACGAGGGGGCGTACATCACTGGCTGGTACCCGGTGGCGTCCGATCCCCGCTGGAACCCGATGAAGCAGGTGATCAACGAGGAGGCGTTCGGCGACAACCGCATCGACCCGGCCGACGCCGGGGTGCAGACCACCTGGATCGCGTACACCGTGCTGCGGGCCGTGCTGGAGCGGATCGGCGACGGCGACGTGACCCCGGACGCGGTGCGCCACACCCTCGACGACGGGCTGAAGGTGTCCACCGGCGGGCTGACCCCGACCCTGCGCTGGCCGGAGGAGACCCGGCTGGCCTCGGTCGGCCTGCCTCGCCTGGTCAACGCCGACGTCACTCTTCAGGTGGTCAAGGAGGGCAGGCTGACCGCCGTCCGGCCGGGCCACGCGGGAGATGCCGCGGGCGGGGACATGACACGGACGCTGGAGGGCGCGGACGTGGGCTGACCCCCGTCCGCGCCGGGCCTCAGAGCTGGGTCGGCTGGCGGGTGGTGAGCCCGTACTTGCCGGCGATGGCGTTCCAGAGCTGGGCCGCCTTCTTCTTCTCCTCCGTGGCCGTGCCGCTGGCCTGGCCGGCCGCCTGGGCCTGGTTGGTCACGCGGGCGTGGCCCTTGCCGCACACCTTCTTGCTCTTGGCCTGCTTGGCCCAGACCGCGTAGTGGTTGTCCGCCGAGGCCGACGCCTGCCACGCCTTGGTCAGCGCCGCGGTCAGCTCGGCGTTGGCGGGCAGCTTGTCCACGGACAGCTTGCCGAGCCGGGCCACCAGGTCGGTGCGCTGCTGGGCGGCGCCGCGCAGGTCGGCGGCGGCCTGGTCCAGGTCCTGGCACTGCTTGATGCGCTCCACGGACTGGATCACGGTCGAGCGGCTGCTGCCGCTGTCGGCGAGCAGCTTGTCCAGCTCGGCCGCCTGTGGCTGGGCCGCGTCGGCGGCCGCGGCGGACGACGGCTGCCGGCCGTCCGGGGTGGAGGAGGCGGTCGGCCGGCTGTCGTCGTCGTCACCACCGCCACTGAGCAGCGCGCCCGCGCCGAGCCCGAGGACGACGATGCCGATGCCGATGGCCGCGATCACCGGCACGCGTGAACGGGTGCGGCCGCCGCGCGGTCCGCCGCCGTCGCCACCCTCGTGCGGGGGGTGGTCCGTCGGCGGCCGGTAGGCGGGGCGGCCCGACACCACCGGCGCCGTACGCGGGTCACCGGCCGGGATGCGGGGCATCTGCTGGGTCGCGCCCTGGGGGGCGTCCGCACCGGCCGGGGTGCCCCGGAAGAGGCTGTCGAACTCGGCGGGCGGCTGCCGGTCGGCGCCGTCCGCACCGGCCTGGTACGGCGGGATGTACTGGGTGGCCGCCTCGTCCATGGGCTTCGGCGGGTAGCCCTGGCGGCCGTCGCCGCCGGTGGCCTCGGGCGGCAGCGCACCCGACGCCACCGGCGGGATGTACTGGGTCGCAGCCTGGTCGGCACCGCCCGGCGGGACCGGCGGGATGTACTGGGTC
>NZ_JBHXLV010000084.1:18764-25554 GCF_042721685.1 Streptomyces sp. NPDC058459
GCGCCCTGGTCGGCACCGCCGGACGGGACCGGCGGGATGTACTGGGTCGCGCCCTGGTCGGCACCGCCGGACGGGACCGGCGGGATGTACTGGGTCGCGCCCTGGTCGGCACCGCCGGACGGGACCGGCGGGATGTACTGGGTGGCAGCCTGGTCGGCAGCGCCCGGCGGGACCGGCGGGATGTACTGGGTCGCGCCCTCGGGGCCGTGGCTGGGGCCGGGTCCCACGGGGGGCATGTACTGCGTGGCGGCCTCGTCCATCGGTGGCGGCGCGGCCTGCGGCGGGTAGCCGTAGTCCTGGTGCTGCCGCGGGTAGGGCTGGGCGCCGCCGTACCCCTGCGCGTCGTAGGCGGGGCCGGCGGGCGGCATGGGGCCGGGGCCGGCCGGCTGCTCCGGGCCCGGCCACTGCTGGGCGGCGGCCGGTGGCCAGCCCTGGCCCTGCTGGGGCTGCTGTTCCTGACCGGCGCCCCAGGAGTCGCCCCACTCCTGACCACCCTGGGGCGCGGCGGGTGGGCCCGTCATGCCCGGCAGCAGGGGCTCCCCTCCGTCGGAGGGCAGCACGATGCCTTCGTGCGCGGGTCGCGCCGAGGGCTCATCGCCCTGTCCACTCTGCGTCACCGGGACTCCTACGATTGAAGGACGTTCGGAATCGTCGGCTCACGCTACCGGGTCCGCCGAGCCCGGTGCCACGCAGCTCAGCGCCCGAGTGCCCTTTCCCACAAGGGCACTCGGGCGCCCCCGCGTGTTCGAGTCCCTCGTCAGGCAGCCTGCCGGACATCGAGCCGCGCCCCGAACTCCCGCACCACCGCCTCGTCCCGGAAGGGCTGCAACCGCTGCTGGAGATCATCCAGGTACTCGGTGCCCCGCTCGGAGCGGAGCGTCTCCAGCAGCTCCACCGCCTTCATGCCGGTGCCGCACGCCTGCTCGATCTCGCGCTGCTGCACCTGGGCCGTGGCGAGGAGCACATAGCCGATGGCCCGGCGCCGGGCCCGGGAGACGGGGTGCCGCTCCAGCGCCTGCCGGGCGTACCGGGCCGCCGCCTCGGGCTGGCCGAGGTCGCGGTGGCAGTGCGCCAACTCGTCGGCGAGATACGCCTCGTCGAAGTGGGCGATCCACACCGGGTCGTCCCCGTCGGCCGCGTCCGCCCGCTCCAGCGCCGAGATGGCCCGCCCGGCGGACGCCTGCGCGGCGCGCACATCACCCAGCACGGCGTGCCCGCGCGCCTCGGCCGCGTGGAACATCGACTCCGCGCGCGGGGTGACCCGGCCCCGGGCGCCCTCCTGCGCGGCGCGCGCCAACTGGGCGATCTCGCGCGGGTTTCCCAGCTCGCCGGCGAGATGGCTCATGGACGCGGCCAGCACATACCCGCCGTACGCCCGGTCGCCGGCCGCCTGCGCCAGGCGCAGCGACTGGATGTAGTACCGCTGAGCCAGGCCGGGTTGGCCGGTGTCCACCGCCATGTACCCGGCCAGCTCGGTCAACCGGGCGACGGTGGCGAAGAGTTCACGCCCGACCGCCTCCCGGTAGGAGCCGGCGAGCAGCCCGGAGACCACGCTGTTGAGGTAGTGCACGACGACCGGTCGGACATGCCCGCTGCCGTACTGGTGGTCGAGGTCGACCAGCGCCTGGGTCATGGAGCGCACGGCCGCCACGTCGGCCTGGCCCACACGCGGGCCCGCCTGCCGCGCCACCTGGGCGTCCGGCGCCGAGATCAGCCAGTCCCGGCTGGGCTCGACCAGCGCGGAGGCGGCGACCGAGGAACCGGTCAGGAAGTCCCGCCGCCCCACGTCGCTGCGCCACAGCTCGCAGACCTGCTCGATGGCCCCCAGTACCGTCGGCGAGAACTGGAGGCCCACGCCGGAGGCGAGGTTCTTGCCGTTGGCCATGCCGATCTCGTCGATCGTGACCGTGCGGCCGAGCTTGCGGCCGAGTGCCTCCGCGATGATCGCCGGGGCGCGTCCGCGCGGCTGCTGGCCGCGCAGCCAGCGGGCCACGGACGTCTTGTCGTAGCGCAGGTCGAGTCCGTGCTCGGCGCCGCACATGTTGACGCGTCGGGCCAGCCCCGCGTTCGAGCACCCCGCTTCCTGGATGAGTGCCTGCAGCCTTTCGTTGGGCTGCCTCGCCACTAGCGGCCTCGCGGCCATGCGCTACCCCCTGCGAACCCCTGGAGCGTGAAGATCCCACCGGACGTTCCGGTCATGCGGATCACTTCCCAGTCGACATACGGTCAATGCGCGAGATGTGCGGTTTGCCGGGGTAAAGCCGTGAGCGGGCGCGCCCCGTGCCCTTCCTGGCTACCCGCGCCGGCGGCACGTCCCTCCCACGCGCCCCCGCCCGTGCTCCCATGCGCCCCGGCCGGCCGTCCGGTGCCGTCCCGCGCGCGGCCGGACCGTAACTCCAGGTGGGTGCGGGAGTTGAGTGGGACGTGGACGAGACGACCGCGGGCCCGGAGACGGCCCGGATTCCGCCCCAGCGCCGGGAATCGCCGCTGGAGGCCGCCGTTGCCTACGTCGAGGAGCGGCACTGGGAGGTGCTGGCGGGCAGTTGGCTGGAGGACTTCGGCGGGGTGCGGTACTGCTCCTGCGGCGACACCGTCTGCCCCGCGCCCGGCGCACACCCCACGCGCCCCGACTGGGCGACGCGCGCGACCGGCAGCGCGAGCGTGGTCCGGCGGATGTGGCAGGCGCGGCCCACGGCGTCGGTCCTGCTGCCGACGGGCCGCACCTTCGACGCGCTGTCCGTCCCCGAGAGCACCGGCTTCCTGGCGCTGGCCCGGATGCGGCGCATGGAGCTGAACATCGGCCCGGTGACGGTCACCCCGGACCGGCAGATGCAGTTCTTCGTGCTGCCGGGCGGCGCGGCCAAGACACCGGAGCTGGTGCGGCGACTGCGCTGGACGACGTTCGCGCGGTATCTGGTACCGCTCGGCGAGGGGCGGTACGTGGCCGCGCCGCCGACCCGGGTCGGTTCGCGGGGCGCGGTGCAGTGGGCATGCCGCCCCACGCCCGCCAACCGCTGGCTGCCGGACGCGGAGGAACTGGTACCGCCGCTCGCGTACGCCTGCGGCCGGGACTTCTGAGCCGTACGCCTGCGGCCGGGCCCAGTCAGCCGTACTCGGAGCCGGGTGTTCCGCCGCACCGGTGCCCCGGAGGGGGGCGGTCGCCGTAGGGTTTCCGTCATGACCGAGGCAGCGGTGCGGGTACGGGGACTCTGGAAGCGGTTCGGGCAGCAGATCGCGGTCGGCGGCATCGATCTCGAGCTGCCGGCCGGGAAGTTCATCGGGCTGGTGGGCCCGAACGGAGCGGGCAAGACGACCACCCTGTCGATGGTGACCGGTCTGCTCCGGCCCGATCAGGGGTCGGTCGAGATCGCCGGGCACGACGTGTGGCGGGACCCTGTCGCGGTGAAGTCCCGGATCGGGGTGCTGCCGGAGGGGCTGCGGCTGTTCGAGCGGCTGTCGGGCCGTGAACTGCTGGCCTACAGCGGCCGGTTGCGCGGGCTGCCGGGCGCCGAGGTGGACAAGCGGGCCACCCAGCTGCTGGACGTGCTGGACCTCGCCGGGGTGCAGCACAAGCTCGTCGTCGACTACTCGACCGGTATGCGCAAGAAGATCGGGCTGGCCGCGGCGCTGCTGCACAACCCCGAAGTGCTGTTCCTGGACGAGCCGTTCGAGGGGGTCGACCCGGTGTCGGCCCAGATCATCCGGGGTGTGCTGGAGCGGTACACCGCCTCCGGCGCCACCGTGGTGTTCTCCTCGCACGTGATGGAGCTGGTGGAGTCGCTGTGCGACTGGGTCGCGGTGCTGGCCGCCGGGCGCATCCGGGCGACCGGGACGCTGGCCGAGGTGCGCGGTGAACACCCCACGCTCCAGGCCGCGTTCCTGGAGCTGGTGGGCGCGAACGACCGGGACACCGGGTCCGATCTGGACTGGCTCGGCGGCGGGGTGGTCCGATGACGACCGCGACGCCTTCTTCGGTGACCTCGGTCCTGGTCAGGCTGAAGCTGTCCCTGCTGCGCAACGGGCTGCGGCAGTCCACGGGCCGGCGGGCCGCGTTCGTCGCGTCGGCGGTGCTCACCCTGATCTTCGCGCTGCTGCAACTGCTGGGCTTCGTCGCCCTGCGCTTCCAGTCCCACCCGGAGTCCGTCGCCGTGCCCGGGGTCGCGGTGCTCGCGCTGGGCTGGGCGGTGATGCCGCTGTTCTTCCCCGGCGGCGACGAGACGCTGGACCCGACCCGGCTGGTGATGCTGCCCCTGCGGCCCCGGCCGCTGGTACGCGGGCTGCTGGTGGCCTCGCTGGCCGGCGTCGGCCCGGTGTTCACGCTGCTGGTGCTGGCGGGCTGCGGGCTGTCGCTGGCGCACGGCGCGGGCTGGGCCTTCGCGGTCGTCGGGGTCGCGCTGGCGCTGCTGACCTGCGTGGCGCTCGCGCGCGCGGTCGCCGCGGCCAACGTCCGCCTGCTGACCAGCCGCAGGGGCCGTGACCTCGCGGTGCTGAGCGGGCTGGTCATCGCCATCGGCGGCCAGCTCGTCAACTTCGGCGCGCAGCGGCTCGGTTCGGGCGGCCTCGGTCAGCTCAGGCCGGTCGCCGACGTGCTGTCCTGGGTACCGCCCGCCTCGGCCCTGGGCGCGGTGCGCTCGGCGAGCGAGGGGGCGTACGATACGGCGCTGGCCCAACTTGCCTTGTGTGCCGTGCTGTTGGTGCTGCTGATCGGATCGTGGGCGCGGAGCCTGACCCGGCTGATGACCTCGCCGGACGGCTCCACGCTCCAGGCGGCCGACGCCGGCGGCCGCGACCGTGCCTCCGCCGGGCTCGCCCGGCTGCTGCCGGCCGGGCGCACGGGAGCGGTGATGGAGCGGACCCTGCGCTACATCTGGCGCGACCCGAAGACCAAGGCGGCGTGGGTGACCTCGCTGGCGATCGGCCTGATCGTGCCGGTGTTCAACGCGATCCAGGGCGCGGGCTCGCTGTACTTCGCGTGCTTCGCCTCCGGGATGCTCGGCATCCAGATGTACAACCAGTTCGGGCAGGACACCTCCGCGTTCTGGATGGTGGCCATGACCATCTCCGACGACCGCGACGCCTACGCCGAGCTGCGCGGCCGGGCGCTGGCCCTGCTGCTGATCACCCTGCCGTACGCCACCCTCGTCACCGTGGTGACCACCGCGCTGCTGGGCGACTGGTCCCGGCTGCCGGAGGTGCTGGGCCTCTCCCTGGCGCTGCTCGGCGCGATGCTCGCCACCGGCGCCTGGACCTCGGCCCGCTCCCCGTACTCGATACCGCAGGAGGGCCACAAGAACGTGGCACCCGGTCAGGCGGGCCTCGCCTGGATCTCGATCTTCGGCGGGATGGTCGCGGCGGCCCTGCTCTGCTCCCCGGTCATCGCGGCGACGATCTGGCTGAACGTCAGCGACGGCGGCGCCTGGTGGTCCTGGCTCCTCCTCCCGGCGGGCACCGCGTACGGAGCGGCCCTCGCCCTGACCGGCCTGCGCCTGGCAGCCCCGAAGACGGCGGCCCGGCTGCCGGAGATCCTGACGGCGGTGAGCAGGGGATAGGGCCGCGCCGCCTCGACGGTGCGACGCGGGCGGGGCAGGTGCTCCCGGGGCCGGAGGCCGAGCCTCAGGACGTCTCCAGTTCGCCCAGGAAGCGGTCCAGCACCCCCTGCCAGGCCGCCGGCTGGTCGTAGTGGGGGACGTGGCCCGCGTCCGGGATCTCGGCGTAGCGGCCCTCGGGGAGGACCCGGACCATTTCCTGGGCCTCGGCCCTGCCGAGTTCGCCGTCGAGGCCGCGGACGACGAGGGCGGGGCAGCGGACCTGGGTGAGTTCGTCCCAGTGGGCGTCGTGGACCCAGGTCTCGCGGGTACGGAGCATGCGGTCGGGGTCGAACAGGGGGCGCCAGCCGTCGGCGGACTCGTGCATGACCTCGGCGTAGAAGGCGCCGCGCGCGGGGTCGGGGCGCTCCAGGCGGGGATCGTCCTCGGCGAACCAGCGCCGGACGTCGGCGAGGGTGGGGAAGGGCAGCGGCCAGGAGCGGAACCAGTCGGCCCACTCGGCCTGCGAGGCGGCGCCCAGCGCGGAGGCCCGCATGTCGCAGATGACGAGGCCCCGCACCAGGTCGGGACGGCGGGCGGCGAGCTGCCAGGCGGTGAGGGCGCCCATCGCGTGGCCGACCAGGACGGCCGGGGCGAGGGCGAGCTGTTCCAGCGCGGCCTCGGCGTCCTCGACGTACGCCTCGCGGGTGCAGGCCGCCTCCGGGGGCTGGGCGCTCTGGCCGTGCCCGCGCTGGTCGAGCGCGACCGCGCGGTGCCGTCCGGCGAGACCCCGGACCGTGGGCGCCCAGTGCGCGGCACGCCCCATCAGACCGTGGAGGAGCAGCACGCCGGGCCCGGCCTCCTCCTTGGGGGGCTCCGCGAACTCCCATGCGGCAAGCCGCACCCCGCCCGCCCCTGTCACCTCGATACGCCGTGCCATCGACCTGGCACCCCCCAGCTCCGCCTGCCTCGTACCGGTGTACTGCCCCTGCCCCTGCCGCTGCCGTGTTGTCGTCGTGGTGCTGCCGTCGTGGTGCTGCCGTAGTGGTTCTGTCGGAAGTGGTTCCGTCGTCGCAGGTTATCGAATGCTCATTCGACATGGGCATTCGCTCGACCAACACCCCTCGTTCGAGTGACACCTGAAGAGGAATGATCGCCACCACCGAGGGGATCTTCTCTGGCGTGGGGGGACGGACCGCTCGGGGAAAAACGGTCCGGAGGGACTGACCCTGGGAGCTCGGGGCTCCGGGTCGGTACCGGGGAGG
>NZ_JBHXLV010000085.1:0-25552 GCF_042721685.1 Streptomyces sp. NPDC058459
GAGGTTGCCCTGCGACCGGTGGGTGTTCAGCGCGGTGGCCGGTGGCGGCTGCCGCTGGAGGACCGGGTGCTGCTAGTGGCGACGTACTGGCGCACGAAGTCACGTGGCGGCAGGTGACGACAACCGTTGTACGGGGTCTCGAAGCCGGCGACCGGCCGCGTGCTCGACCACCTCGCACCTCCGCCGGCCATCTCAGTCGTCCGGTGGCGGCGATCGGCCTGCCGTTTCCCGGCAGCCGCAACGACGGCGGGGCGTTCACCGAGTCCGACGAGGCCAGACGTATCTCAGCCCCAGCATGAGGCGGAGGACGCCGTCCACCGCCGGGCGCGAGCACGGGTCGAGCACGCCCTGTCACGGCTGAAGAACGGGAAGAGCCTGCGAACTTTCCTGGTTGAATCGGCAACTCATTCACCTGGGCGGGACATACGCCGTCGCCATCGGACCTCACTGGGCGGTGTCCGGCTCTGGAGTTCTTGAGCCTGTCGAACCCGGTAGGTCTGCCGCCCGTGCTGCCTTTGCGCCGCCGGTTGGCCCGCTGCTCCTTCGGCCCCGGGATCGCGTGCTTGGTCCGGCGTCTTTGCAGGTAGCGGCGGTTGAGGTGGTCGCCGACCACATGCGCACCGGCCTCGTGTGACCGACGCCCTGGCCGCAGCAGTCCGCACCGCCGCGGTAGTCGCGCGGCATCGGTCATGCACAAGTCGCGGATTGCCGGGGCGGGTCCGGCGTGGGCGGCGAGACGGGTGGCGTGGGGGAAGCCGCCCGTCACCCGGACCACGCGCGGGCGCTGAGACTGCCCACAAGCTGATCAGTGCTGCCGGCCGCCGAGGTGTGGAGGACCACCACACGGAACTACGGGGGCGGAGCGCCGTCTGCTGACCGATGCTGACCGCGGGCCGCACGCCGTCTCAGCTGACGTCGCCCGCAGCCCCGGCGGCGGGCAGCCGCAGGGTGAACACGGCGCCCCTGCCCGGTTCGCTCGCGGCCTCGGCGGTCCCGTCATGGGCGGCCGCCAGGTGGCGCACGATCGGTAGGCCGAGTCCGCTGCCCCCGGTGCGGCGGCTGCGGGACTTCTCCGCCCGCCAGAACCGCTCGAAGACGTGCGGGAGATCGTCGGGGCCGATGCCCTTGCCGGTGTCAGTGACGGTGAACACGGCGTGGTCCCCGTCGCGGCGGGCGGCCAGGGTCACCGTGCCGTCGGCGGGAGTGTGCCGGATCGCGTTGGAGACCAGGTTGCCGAGCGCCTGACGCATCCGCACCGGGTCGGCGTTGAGCCAGACCGTCGCGTCGATGTCGGTCCGCAGGGCGACCCCGGCCGTGTCGGCGGCCACCCGGTGGGCGGCTGCAACCTGGTCGCACAGATCGGCGGCGCGTACCGGTTCCCGGTGCATGCGCAGGGTTCCGGCATCGGCGGCCGCCAGATCCTGGAGGTCGTCGATGATCCGCTGGAGTAGCAGTGCCTCCTCGTGCAGCGAGGCCAACAGTGCCGTGTCGGGGGCGACCACGCCGTCCCGGGTGACCTCCAGCCAGCCCCGGATGTTGGTGAGCGGGCTGCGCAGTTCGTGGGCGATGTCACTGATCATCGCCCTGCGCTGCTCCTCCAGGCGCTCCCGGCGCTCAGTGAGGTCGTTGAACGCCTCAGCCAGCAGACCGGTCTCGTCGCGGGTCCGCACAGGCGCACGCACGTGCAGTTCGGGCGGCTGGCGCACGGCGACGGTGAGCGCGCGCAGAGGCCGGACGAGCCGGGTGGCGACGACGGCGGAGACGGCGATGGTGAAGGCGAGGACCAGTCCGGCCGCGCCGACGATCTTCACTTTGTTGCCGCGGGACATGTCGAACCGGGGCGTGGCCTGGTCGCCGAGACCGAGGAAAAGTTCGGCGGCCGGCGCGACGTACGATTCGAGCTGGGTGCGGCGGGCGGCGGTGACGCAGTTCTTCGCGATCTGGTCGGTCCGCGCCTGGTCCCTCCTGGCGTTCTCCGAGGTGACGAGGAAGCCGCCGGTGACCGGGTTGCGTCCGGTCTGCTCAAGGGTCAGGTAGAGCTGTCCACTGAGGTCCAGGTCCTTGGCCTGTAGACAGGGGCGAACCAGGTCCGTCAGCGTGGCGAGGGCCTTCGCCTCGGTCTGGGTGACGCCCAGGTAGCCCTTCCTCATCGCCATGAGGGGGTCGTCGAGGCCGCTGCAGCTGACCGTGCGGTAGCTGGAGGCGTCCGTGCCGTCCTCGTCGAGGAGGTAGGCACGCCCGCTCGGGGTGTGGGCGACGGTGGTCCGGATACCAGAGGTGCGGTAGCAGTACTGTTCCTTCTCCGCCACCACGTCCAGGACCCGGCGTTCCCTCGCGGTCAGCCGGTAGGGGCCGACCGCGCGCGGGTCGATGCCGCTGAGTTGGGCGCCGGACTCGGTGTAGGTGTCGGTGTGTAGCGGGTCGATGGCCGCGGCCGGCCGGGGTGGCAGCGCGGTGCCGCGGGGCGCCGAGTCGGCGATCAGGGTGAGGTCGGCTGTGGTCAGCGCGATCCTGCGGCCGGTCCGCGCGGCCAGCGCGCGGACGGTCTGCCGCACCCTGCTCCAATCGGAGTGGTCCGCCGCGTACCCGCTGAGCTGGGCGAGGATCTGGTTGTCGGCCGCGAGGTCCTGGCCCTGCTCCTCCTCCAGCGCGCTGGTCGTGGTGGTCACCGCGAGCCAGGCGGTGGCGGCCACCGAACACACGGCGATCAGCACCGAGGCGAGCAGCAGCCGGACCAGCAGCCGTTTGCGCCACGGTATCCGGGCCGTCACAGCCGGCCGCCACTCAGCTTGTAGCCGACGCCGAACACGGTCATGAGCCGCAACGGCCGCCGCGGGTCCGCCTCGATCTTGCGGCGCAGGTTCATCACGTGGACATCGACGGCCCGTTCGGTGGAGGACCGGTAGAAACCCTGGGTGCACTGGAGTAGTTGGCGCCTGGTGAAGACCCGGTCGGGTTCCCCGGCCATGGCAAGCAGGATCTGGAACTCGGCCGGGGTCACCTCCACCGGCACGCCGTCGCAGCGTACCTCGTGCCGTACCGGGTCGACGCTGATCCCGGCGGCGACCACCACCGGTTCCTCCCGCACCGCGGCGGTGCGCCCGCTGCGCCGCAGGACCGTGCGGATCCTGGCCATCAGCTCACGCGGACTGTATGGCTTGGTCATGTAGTCGTCGGCGCCCAGTTCCAGGCCGAGCAGCACGTCGCCCTCCTCGGACCGGGCGGTGAGCATCAGCACCGGGATCTCCGGGTCGGCGCCGCGCAGCGCCCGGCAGACGCCGAAGCCGTCGATGACGGGGAGCATCAGGTCAAGGACGACCAGGCCGGGTTCGAGCCGCCGGGCCGCGTCCAGCGCGGCGGCCCCGTCGTGGACCACGGTCGCGGTATGGCCCTCCGCCAGCAGGGAGCGCCGGATCAGCTCGGCCTGCATCTCATCGTCCTCGGCAACCAGCACATGCGCGCACACAGGTTCGGATCCTAGGCGAAGTTCCGGTGGCTACCGGGCGAGCCAACCGGCGTATCCCATGACGACGACCGGGTGCCGCGCCGGGTCCAGGGTGCGTAGCAGTTGCTTCATGTGCGCCTTGGCGACACTGACGCAGCCGTGCGTCGGGCCGCCGTGGTCGACGTGCAGCCAGATGCCGCCGCCGCGTCCCGCGCCCATCGGACGGGTCCAGTCGAGGGGCGAAGTGCCGACCTGGCGGTTGTAGTTGACGGCGACGACGTAATCGAAGGAGCCTTCCAGCGACTCGCCCTCGAAGCCGGTGCCCGGCGAGCGGAAGCCGTGGGACTGGTGGTACGGCAGCCTGCTCCCTGGATCGCCGAGCAGGCCTCCGGCGTCGGTGAGCCCATACATGCCGACGGGTGAGCGCAGGTCCCCTGCGACGTGGTGTTCGCTCCAGCCGTACCTGGCGTTGTGCGCGGGCCATGTCGGGCCGGGCTCCCAGACGCTGTCGTCGCGTTCGTACAGGACGACACTGGAGATGGGCGAGTCTTTGCCGCGTCCCTGGACGAGCACGACCTGCTCGGCGCGCTCAGGTATCGCGGCCGCGGTGTGCGGCCCCAGCCCCGGTATGCCAGCCGGCCGCGGGGTACCGCTCTCGGGTTTGGGGACAGCGGATGTCCGCGCCTCGGTGCCGTCCCCGCAGCCCGCGAGCAAGAGGGGGGAGGCAAGGAGGGCGACAGCTACTCTGCGATGGATCATGGGACTGACTCTGGCCGACGAATATGAGCAACTCGTCAGCTTCGGCCGTCCCGTTCAGGGGCGCGGGATGTTCTCGGCACACCGGCCTGCCGCAACGGCTTGCCCTTCTTGTGGAGCCGTGCGGGGAACAGGACCTGAGGTCCTTCCCTGACAGCCCTTCCACCAGCCTCACGAAATCGGCGCTGTGGCCGTGTCCGGGGCCGACCGCGGCACCGATCGACCCCCAGTCGGTGAGGGGCGCCGACAGCGTCTTGAAGACCACCAGCTGGTTCGACGCGGGCACGAAGACCGGGGGCCGCAAGCAGTTCATCGTCACCGACACACGCGGCCTGCTCCTGGCCGTGCACCTCGTCGCGGCCAGTGTCCAGGACCGCGCCGGCTGGAGGCGGCCACTGCTGTGGGCCCGCCTGGACCATCCGACCATGCTCAAGTCCTGGGCGGACCGGGGCTTTGCCGGCCGCCTTGTCCGGTGGGCTGCCGACACCTGCGACGCGAGGTGGACGTGGTCCGCGAACAGCCCGGCCGACGCGGCTTCCACGTCCAGCCCAAGCGGTGGGCGGTCGAGCGGACCTCAGCCCGGATCATATGCGCCGCCGCACGGCCGCCAGGACGGTCAGCGCGTGGTCCACCCCTTGCGGGCCTCTCCAGCCCGGTCCAGGTCCCGTCGGCGGTTCGATGCCGACCACGCCGATGACCGTGCTGCCGATCCCCGTAAGGGGGCTCACGCGATGGGCCGGCCGGACACCGGGCCGGGCCGCTGGGGCAGTTGTACGGTGAACGCCGACCCCTCGCCCGGCACGCTGACCGCCGTCAGCGTGCCCCCGTGGGCCTCGGCCAGCCGCCGCACGATGGCCAGACCGAGCCCGCTTCCCCCGCTGCGCCGGTCGCGGGACTTCTCCGCCCGCCAGAACCGGTCGAAGACGTGCGGCAGTTCGTCCGCCGGAATGCCGACCCCCGTGTCCGCCACCGTGATGACCACGTATCCGGAGCCGGACGCCCGCTGCGCGGCGGGCACGGCCCGGCCGCCGGTCCGTACCTCGGCCATGCCGCCGACCGTGTCCTCGCCGCCCGTGCCCTCGGCCCCCGTACCCCCAGCGCTCCGGCCCCCGCCGTTCGCGACGGCGGCCGAGGCCGACAGTGTGACCGTGCCGCCCGGCGGGGTGTGCCGGATGGCGTTGGTCGCGAGGTTGTCCACCATCTGCCGCAGCCGCACGGGGTCCGCCACGACCAGCAGGTCCGGATCGGCCGTCACCCGCACGGCCACCTCCGCCGTCCGCGCCGCCACCCGGTTCGCCAGCGCCGCCGCCGTCAGCAGCTCCGCCACCCGGACCGGCTCCGGGGTCAGCCGCAGCGCCCCCGCCTCCGCGTCCGACAGATCCCGCAGATCGTCGATGATGTGCTGGAGCTGGAGCGCCTGGCTCAGCAGCGAGGTCACCAGCGCGGCGTCGGGCCGGGCGAT
Source organism: Streptomyces sp. NPDC058459 (assembly GCF_042721685.1). Taxonomy (NCBI): domain Bacteria; kingdom Bacillati; phylum Actinomycetota; class Actinomycetes; order Kitasatosporales; family Streptomycetaceae; genus Streptomyces; species Streptomyces sp. NPDC058459. Next base: position 5,664 of record NZ_JBHXLV010000085.1, read on the forward strand.
GCCGTCCTCCACAGCCTCCAGCCAGCCCCGGATGTTGCTCACCGGGGTGCGCAGCTCGTGCGCCACGTCGTCGGTCATGTCCCGGCGCGCGTGCTCCAGCTGTTCGCGCCGCAGCGACATCGAGTTGAACGCGGCCGAAAGCCGCGCGATCTCGTCGCCGCCCCGCACCGGCACCCGCGCGGACAGCTCGCCCTCCTCCATGCGCAGCGCGGCGCCGGTCAGCCGCCGCAGCGGGCGGACCAGCCCGATCCCGGCCAGCGTGGTCACCGTCACCGTCACCAGGACCACCGCCGCCGCCCACCCTGAGACGCGCAGCCGGTTGGCGGGGGACAGGTCGAAGAACGTCGTCGCGGTACGGGCGGGGCTGCCGACGTACAACAGCGCCGCCGGTGCCACATAGGGCGCGAGCTGCTGGGTACGGCTCGTCGCCAGGCAGGAGGCGACGACGTCGGCCGACGGCACCGTCCGCGTCCGGGGGCGCCACAGCCCGTCCACGGTGAGATCCACTCGCCCCGCACGACGCCGGTCCAGACAGGTGTCGACCAGGGAGTTCAGCGCCGTCAGCGCCTGCTGCTCGGCGGGCGGCGGGCGGCGCAGCGAACTCAGCCCGCATACGCCCCGGTCGGCGGTGACCGGCACTTCGGAGCCGACCGGAACCACCCTGGGGCGCCCGCTGGGCGTCTCCCGGACCCGCAGGTCGGTGCCGAGGGCCGGGCGCAGACAAGTGGCGATCCGGGTCGCCGCCACCCGCAACCGCTTGCGCTGCGGCACGGACAGCGCGAACGGGCCCACCGCGCGCGGATCGATGCGGTCCGTCCCCGCGGCCGGCGCGGCCCCGGCGGGCTGCCGTGCCTCCGGCGAGCGCCCCGGCTCCTGGTCGGCGGGAGCGGTCCGCGGCTCCTGCTGCCAGGCCGGCGGCGCGTCCGCGTCGCGGACCAGCTCGGTGTCGACCGCCAGCGGGTCCACCAGGGCGGTAGCCCGCTGCGGGGGCCGGAAGGTGCCCGACCCCGAATCCGCCAGCGGCAGACCATCCTTGCCGAGCAGCACGACCCGGTGCCCGGTGTCGTGCGCCAGCCGCCGTACGGAAGGGCCGACGCCGTCCCAGCCGGAGTGCGTCGCCGCGTACCCGAGGAGGCTGTCGTAGATCCGCGCGTCCTCCGCGAGCGCCTGCCCGCGTTCCTGGCCGAGCACCACGGCGGTGGCGTGCACCACGACCCAGGCGGTGGCGTAGATCGAACACACCGAGACCAGGGCGGACACGGCGAGCAGCCGGACCAGCAGACTCCTCCGCAGCGGCACCGCTCCGGCCCGTGCCCTGCCACCGCGGCCCGCCCCGAGAGTCCGGCGCCCGGTCCCGTCCCGGCCGCCACCGACGACGCGGCGGGTGAACGGGCCGCGCCGCCCGCTGCTGCGGGTGCCGTCACCGGCGAGCTCAGCCATGCCCGCCCGCCGCCCGGTCGTCGACGAGCTTGTAGCCGACCCCGTAGACGGTCACCAGCGGCATGCTCCGGCCGCCCTCCTCGTCCGCGTCCCTGATCTTCCGGCGCAGGTTCATGACGTGCACGTCCACGGTCCTCACAGTGATGAAGGGATCGGCGCCGTGCAGCCGTTCCAGGATCTGCGCGCGGGACAGCACCTGGCCGGGATGCTCGGCCAGCAGCTCCAGCAGGCGGAACTCCCCCCGCGTGCAGGCGATCGGGCGGTCGTACGCCCACGCCTCGTGCCGCGCGCGGTCGAGCGCGATCACGCCCGCCCGCCGCGGGGGACCGGGCGGCGGGGCGCCGCCGGAAGCGCCGGGCGCTGACGACGCCGGCCCGCCCCGTCCGCCACGTCGCAGAAGTGAACGGATGCGTGCCATGAGTTCCCGTGGGCTGAACGGCTTGGTCATGTAGTCGTCGGCGCCGAGGTCGAGCCCGAGCAGCAGATCGTCCTCCGAGGACCGCGCTGTCAGCAGCAGCACCGGCAGATGCGCGAGCCGGCCGTCCGCGCGGACGATGCGGCACACGTCGAGCCCGTCGACGCGCGGCATCATCACGTCGAGGACCAGCAGGTCGGGCGGGGTGCCGCGGACCGACTCCAGAGCGGAACGCCCGTCGTGGACCACGTCGACCGTGTGGCCCTCGTTCTCCAGGTACCGGCGGACCAGCTCGGCCTGGTCGGCGTCGTCCTCCGCGACCACTACATGTGCGCACATGTGCTCGATTGTAGGGAGGTGAAAGCGGCCTCTCCGGGCCCGGGGGCGCGGAACCACCAGAAGGACAACAGTTCCTGACATTGCTCTGACATCACGGCTCCAGGCTGCCTGTCATGCGTCAGAACCTCCTCTTCCTGTCCGGCGGCCTGCCCGCCAGTCCGCCCGCCGACTGTGGCCGCACAACCCGCCCCGCTTCCCGTACTTCACGGACGCGAACAATCGCCGCCGCCCTCGGCGCCGTCGCCGTCCTCGCCCTCACCGCCTGCGGCGGCAGCGGGGAGGGCGTCCGCAGCGAGGGCCGGGACGCGGTGGACACGCTGGCGTCCTCGAGTCCGGGCGCCGGTACGGCCACCCCCGCCACCCCCGCCGGCAACGGCTCCCCGGGCTCGAAGGACGCCGAGCGTCCCCAGCTGCGGCTGGACACCTCCGAGCAGGAGCAGGACCGCCTCTGGGACGCCTACTGGGCCTGCCTCCAGTCCCACGGCGTACCCATGAACACCAAGCGTGTCGCCGGGAGCGGCCGGCAGGCCCCGCCACTCGACCAGGACTCGGTCAAGCCCCGGTACCGGCCCGCCTACGACACCTGCCAGATCAAGATGCCGCTGCAGCCACCGGAGTACGACGAGGACAAGAACCCGCACTTCGCCGACGACATCCGGGCGGCGGTCAAGTGCATGAGGCACCGGGGCATGAAGGTCCACGTGCCCAGCGGCTCCGACATGGAGGGCCTGTGGTGGGCGTACGACGAGGACCAGACCGGCGCGCCGGCGGAAGAGCCGGCGCAGCGGGCCGAGAAGGAGTGCAGGCTGGAGGCGTTCGGTGGCAAGTAGCAGCCCCTCGCCCCGGCGCCGCCCCCGTAGAAGCCGCCTCCACCTCGCCGTCGCTGTCCTCGTGACGGCCACCGCTCTCGGCGCGGTCTACGGCGCGGACGCCCTGGCGGCCCACGGCGACCGGCAGCGGCCCGGTCCGGTGGCCGAACCCTCCGTGCAGACGGTCCGGGTCCGGCGCACCGACCTGTCCGACTCCCAGACCGTCCCCGCCACCCTCGGCTTCGGCGGCCGGACCACCGTCAAGGGCCCGGCCCAGGGCATCGTCACCGCGCTTCCCGGCGTCGGCGCGACCGCACGGCGCGGCCGGACCCTCTACCGGGTGGACGATCGACCCGTCACCGTCTTCTACGGCGACACCCCGTTCTTCCGGCCGCTCGACAAGCCGGGCCCCACCGGGCATGACGTCACCGTCCTCGCCGACAACCTGCGGGCCCTCGGCTACGAACTCGGCCCTGGCAGCCCGCCCGCAGCCCGGACCGGGCCGGACACCGGTACGAAGCTCACCGCCGGGGTGCTCGCCGCCCTTGAGCGCTGGCAGCACGACACCGGACTCCCGGCCACCGGCCGGCTCGATCCCGGCCATGCCCTGGTGCTGCCCGGACCCGCGCGCGTCGACTCCGTCGGGGCCCGGCTCGGCGACTCGGCCGCCGAGGAGGTGCTCCAGCTGACCTCGTTGCAGAAGACGGTGACCGCCAAACTCGACCTGGACAGCGCCCGCCCGGTCCGCAAGGGCGGCGCGGTCGAGATCATCCTGCCCGACGACCGGCACATCAAGGGCCGGGTGACCTCCGTCGGCACGACCGTCCAGGGCGGCACCGGCTCCGACGACACCCAGGACGCCGGCGCGCCGCCCTCCGTCACGGTGACCGTGGTCCCCGTGCGCGAGGACGATGTCGCCGCCATCGACGCGGCATCCGTCCAGGTCGTCTTCGCCGACGAGGTCCGCCGGCACGTCCTCGTCGTCCCGGTAGGCGCGCTGCTGGCACTCAGCGAAGGCGGCTACGCGCTCCAACGGCCCGACGGCCGCCTGGTCGGAGTGAAGACCGGGCTCATCGCGCGTGGGCTCGTCGAGGTGACCGGTGACGGGGTAAGCGAGGGCGACACCGTGGTGACCGCCGGATGAGCGTCTCACCCCAACGCACCGCGCTGCCCACGGCCGGGGACACCGCGCCCGCCGTACTCACCGCCGAGCATGTCAGCAAGGTCTACGCCGGAGGCGTCACCGCGCTCGAAGCGGTCTCCCTGACCATCCGGGCCGGTGAACTGCTCGCCATCGTCGGGCGCTCCGGCTCCGGGAAATCCACCCTCCTCAACATCATGGGCACCCTGGACCGGCCGAGCGACGGCACCGTGCGGATCGCCGGACACGACGCGGCACGCCTGTCCGACCGGCGGCTGTCCGCCCTGCGCGGCCGGTGGCTGGGTTTCGTGTTCCAGCAGTTCCACCTCGCGGACGGGCTGAGCGCCGAGGAGAACGTGGCGACCGGCCTGCTCTACGCGGGAGTCCCGCGCCGACGGCGCCGCCCGATGGCGCTGGAGGCGCTCGACCGCGTCGGTCTCGCCCACCGCACCCGGCACCTCCCGCACCAACTGTCCGGCGGCGAACGTCAGCGGGTGGCCATCGCCCGCGCCCTCGTCAACAACCCGGCGCTGGTGCTCGCAGACGAGCCCACCGGCGCCCTCGACACCGCGAACGGACACTCTGTGCTCGACCTCCTGACCCGGCTCAACGCCGAGGGCACCACCATCGCCGTCATCACCCACGACCGCGACATCGCCGCGAGTCTGCCGCGCCGCGTGGAGATGAGCGACGGACGCGTGGTCGCCGACACGGTCACCGCCCAGCTCTCCGGCGGTGCCCGGTGAACCGTCGCCGCACACGGACCCGCACCGCCTCCCCGCGCCGAGCCCACCGTCCCGCACCCGAAGACCCGTCCCGCCCGGTCCGGCTCGCCGTGCCGGATGTGCTCCGGCTCGGTCTGCTCGGCCTGCGCACCCGCCGCACGCGTGCCGTGCTGTCCGCCCTCGGCATCTCCATCGGTGTGGTCACCCTCGTCCTGGTCACCGGCATCCCCGCCTCCAGCGGACGGGCCCTGGACGAACGGCTGGCCAGGCTCGGCACCAACCTCCTGCGCGTCCAGCCCGAACCCGACCAGAAACCCCCGGTGCTACTGCCCGACGGAGTGACCGCCATGGCCGAACGCATCCGGCCCGTCATGGCGGCCAGCGCCGTCGGCAACACCCACGCCGTCGTCAGCCGCTCCGACCGCACCGATCCTGCCGACCCGCTCGGCCTGACCGTCCTGGCGAGCCAGGACGACCTGCTGCCGGTACTGAACGGCCGGGTCCGCTCAGGCCGGTTCCTCGACCGCACCACCGACCGGCTGCCCACCGTCGTCCTCGGCTACGTGGCGGCGGCCCGGCTCGGCGTCCCGCGCGTGCCCCGCTCCCCGCGCGCTCCGCAGGTCTTCATCGGCGAGACCTGGTTCAGCGTCGTCGGCGTCCTCGACCCGCTGCCCCTCGCCCAGGACATCGACCGCTCCATTCTGGTCGGCGTCCCCGCCGCGCGGCGCTGGCTCGGCTTCGACGGACACCCCACCGTGCTGTACGTCCGGGCGCACGAGGAAGCCGTCGAGGCGGTCGGCGCCGTGCTTCCGGCCACCGTGTACCCGCTCACCCCCGGCCTGGTCCGGGTGAGCCGCCCCTCGGACGCGCTGACCGCCAAACGCGCCGCCAACGGCACCTTCTCCCAGCTGTTCCTCGGCCTGGCCGGGGTCGCGCTCCTGGTCGGCGGCATCGGCATCGCCAACACCATGTACATCTCCGTCCTCGAACGGCGCGGCGAGATCGGTCTGCGCCGCGCCCTGGGCGCCCATCGCGGCCAGATCCGCGGCCAGTTCATGGCGGAGTCGGTGGTGCTGTCGCTCGCGGGCGGCCTGGCCGGTACGGCGATCGGACTGGCGGCCTGCGCAGGCTACGCCACCTACCAGGGCTGGCCGCCGGTCGTCCCGGCCGCCACCGTCGCCGGCGGAACCGGCGGCACCCTGCTGATCGGTGTCCTCGCTGGAATGTACCCCTCGATCCGGGCCGCCCGGCTGTCCCCGACGGAAGCACTGGGCGCGGCTTGAACGGCATGGCCCGCGCGCGGACCTGCGGGAACACGGACAGGTGATGCTCGTGTGACATGTGACATGCGACATGCGACATGCGACATGTGAGGTCTGGTCGGAGTCGCCCCGGCTGACCGGGACCTTACGGAGGGCGAAGGCCAGGCCCGACATGCTGAGCAGCAGTCCGGGCACGAACACGGCGGACGGCAGGCGGGGGCGGCTGAAGCCTTCCGACCTGCCTGCCGAGGGACGTCGCCCACACCGCTTCCAGCGTCCCCGACAGTACGAGCACCATCCGTCCCAGGGAGAATTCCCACGCGCCGTCCCGTCGTCGCGTGCCGGAGCCTGGCCGGATTTCGGATTGGCCGGGCGGCCGAGGGGGCCAAGACTTGGAGAGGGCCGCTTCGGGGGAAAACGGGGATGTAGTGACGATCCAGTTCGGCATGCTCGGAGAGATCCAGGCGCACGCGGGCGGGACGGCGGTGGATCTCGGGCCCGCCCGGCAGCGCTGCGTGCTGGCGGCGCTGTTGACGGACGTCAACCGCGCGGTGCCCGCAGACGGCCTGGTCAGTCGGGTGTGGGGCGCTCACCCGTCGTCGGGGGCCAAGTCGACGTTGTACAGCTATCTGTCCCGGCTGCGGCAGACACTCGGCTCCGTGGCGGACGCATCGTCCTCGGGCGCCGCCATCGAACGACGTCCTGGTGGATACGCGCTGCTCACCGACCCGGACCTGGTGGACCTCCACCTCTTCCGCGATCTGGTCGGCCGGGCGAGGGCCGCTGAGGACGGACGTGCGGCAGCCCTGTTCGAGCAGGCGTCGGCGCTGTGGCGGGGTGAGCCCTTCGCCACGCTGGACACGCCGTGGTGCAACTCCCTACGGGAGTCGCTGCTGGAGGAGCGGCACGCCTGTCTGCTGGACCGAAACGACGTGCTGCTGCGCCAGGGCCACCATGCGGCACTGCTGTCCGAGCTGGCCTCCTGCCTCGACAGGCACCCGCTGGACGAGCGCTTGGCCGTCCAGTACATGCTCGCGCTCTACCGGAGCGGCCGCACCGCCGACGCCCTACGCTGCTTCGACCGGATCCGCCGCGCCCTGGCCGAGGAGCTGGGCAGCGACCCGGGCCCCGAGCTGCGGCGACGACACCAGCAGGTCCTCACGAATGACCCGTCGATCGCTGCGCCGTCCGACGCGCCCGCCTCGGCACCGGCAGCCGGTGCCGTCGCCGCCTCCGGCATCGCCTCGTCACGGGACCGCACCCTGCCGCGCCAACTGCCCTCCTCGGGGCTGTTCGTCGGACGCGGCGCCGAACTGGCCGAACTGGACAAGGCACTGGGCGCCGCGTGCCGGCCCGGCGGGTCCGCAGCGGTGTGCGTCATCAGCGGCAGCGGCGGCGTCGGTAAGACCTCGCTGGCTGTGCACTGGGCCCACGGCGCCATGGACCGGTTCCGCGACGGTCAGCTCTACGTGGACCTCCGGGGTTCCAGCCCCTCGGGAGAACCCCTGACACCCGCCACCGCGGTACGGGGATTCCTGGACGCCCTCGGCGTGGACCCCGGCTCGATCCCGGCGGACCAGCAGGCCCTGACCGGGCTGTACCGCACCCTCGTCGCCGACCGACGCATGCTCGTCGTCCTGGACAACGCCAGAGACGTTGACCAGGTGACCGCCCTGCTGCCGGGCGGAGCCGGCTGCGCGGTGCTCGTCACCAGCCGCCGTCGGCTGACCGGGCTCGCCGTCACCCACGGCGCGCACCTGCTGCCGCTGGACGTGCTCACGCCGCGCGAATCCCGGGACCTGCTCGGCCGTCACCTGGGCGAGGGGCGCCTGGCCGCCTATCCCGCAGCCGTCACAGCGGTACTGGAGCACTGCGCGGGCCTGCCGCTGGCAATCAGCATCGCCGGGGCCCGCGCCGCCGTCGGCAGCGGTTCCGCGCTCGCGGCGCTCGCCGAGGAACTCCAGGACCAGTCGGCGCGGCTGGACGCCCTGGACGCGGGCGATCTGTCGACCAACGTCCGTGCGGTGTGCCGCGTGTCGTACCGCGACCTGACCGATCAGGCTGCGGAGGCCTTCCGTCTCTTCGGCGCCGCGGGACCGGCCCCCGAGATCGGTCTGACGGCCGCCGCCGGGCTGCTGGGGCGCCCACCGGCCGCGGCTCGGGTGACGCTCCGGGAACTGGAGACAGTCCACCTGGTGCAGCAGCCGGCTCCCAACCGGTACAGCATGCATGACCTGGTCCGTCTGTACGCCGCGGAGCGAGCTGTCGAGGACCAGGCGCGGGAGTCACGCGAATATGCGCTGCGGCGTCTGGTGGACTACTACCTGCACACCGGATACGCCTGCGACTTGATCCTCAGTCCGTTCGAGCACCACGCCCTGACACTCAAACCGCCTCTGGACGGCGTAACACTCGAGCTTCCCGCCGACCAGTCGGCCGCCATGTCCTGGTTCCGTGCCGAGCACGCCGGTCTGCTCGCCGCGCAGCGCGTGGCTGGCCTCCACGGGTGGGACCGCCTGGTCTGGCAACTGGCCCGGGTCGTGGACGGCTTCCTGTGGCGGCGGGGACGGCTCCACGAGCACCTGGCCCTGTGGCGTACGGGACTCGCCGCGGCCGAGTGCCTCGGCGAAGACACCGCCCTTGCCTGGGCCCACCGCCGCCTGGCCCACGCCTGCGCCCGAGCGGGCCGCCACGACCGCGCGGTCCACCACGCCGATCGCGCCCTGGCCGCGGCGGAGAAGGCCATGGACGCCACCGAGCAGGCACGCATCCACGACGTCATCGCATGGTCATGGGCGAGGCAGGGCGATGACCGGGAGGCCCTGGCACACGTCCGGCACACCCTGAGGCTACAGCGCCAGGGCGGCGACCCGTTGGCGCAGGCGAACGCCCTCAACTCCGTCGGCTGGTACGAGGCACGGCTCGGCGAGTACCGGCAGGCTCTCGCCCATTGTGAGGAGGGCCTGGAGATCCACCGCCGCCACGGTTTCCGTGACGGTGAGGCGTGCACCCTGGACAGTCTCGGCTTCATCGCGCACGCAGCGGGCCAACACGATGAAGCTCTCGCCCACTACGAGCGCGCCGGCGTCCTCTTCCACGACCTCGGCAACCTCTACGAGGAGGCGAATACCCTCGCCAACCTCGGTGACGTCCACCTGGCGCTCGGTCAGCCCGACCGGGCCCGGGACCAGTGGAGGCGGGCGGCCGACCTCTTCCGCGTGCAGCACCGTACGAAGGAGGCCGGCATCCTTGAGGACAAGTCGGCTTCAACGACCGGCTGACGACCCGGCCGAATGTCGTCGACGCAGACCGGGCACCTGGATCACACCACCCGACCGCCATAGCCGCAGAACCCGCCCTTGCCCGCGCAGTAGGCGTACGACTGCGACCCGTTGGCGTACTTCTTCTGACCGAAGGCGATCTCGCTGTCGTTGCACTCGGCCCAGGCGTAGAACTTCGTGCTCGGGGCGCCGGAGCCGCGACACGACAGCAATCTCCGCCGGCCGCCACGGCGTCAGCGGCATGGAGAGTCAGTCACCATCGGGTTGGCCGTCGCCAGTGGCCTGACGGCTCCTCTCCCTCTCAAGGGAAGGATTCGCCGCCCAGCTCGCCGATGTCACCTGCCGGCAGGAGGCGAATTCAGGGCGTGATCTGGTGAACCTGAGGTGCAAAGCCGGGGCTGCCGCCAGGATGGCGGCATGAGCCGAGAAGGTACGGAGCCGGATGGACGGCCCATGGCCGTACGGATGCCGGGTGGACCTGTGGAATCCGTGATCGAAGCCGACGCCGTCGACGCGGCGTTGCGGCACCGCGTTCTTGCTCTGCGAGGCCCACTCTTCGGCGTGACCGCTCAGAGCAAGCCTGGCGGGCGGCGGTGGCACGTGGTCATCGAAGTCACTCAAGGATGTCCGCAGGAGGCCCGAGACGCTCTGAACTCCCTGTTCTGGTTCCGTGCGAAGGACGACTGCCGGAACACGGCAGAGCGGCGCGAGCTGCTGGCAGCGGTGGCCCGGCTGGAGACGGAAGACGTCGACGAGCTCACCGTGCTCGACACCCGATACCGCCTGGTGAGAGCAGACGAGTACGCGTACATGGACGACCAGGGCAACATCGAGTCGCCCTGGCCCTCGGACCCCGAACCTCCCTCTCCCGACTGGAGCATGCGTGCCGCCTCCTCGGAGGTGGATGGCGGCTTGGTCCTGGACCCGGATGCACCCCTGTTGCCGGCGCGGACGGTCGAGCGACTGTCCATGCGGGGTCTGGCCTACAGTGGAGCCAGATTTCCCGATGACGTGCTGCGCGACTCGGGACAAGCGCTGCAGAGTCACCCCGACGTCCTGCTCCTGCCGGCCGCGTTCCGAATCGTCGAACGGTCCGGACAGGACCGCTGGATGCTGGGCAGCGCATTGCACGCCACCGCCCACGACGCCCGCCGCACACTGGACTTCTCGTTGACCTGGCGCGAACCACGGGAGAAGGGCCTGATCCCGCTCGAGTCCAAGGCCGACGCGCGCACGGGGGCCGCCGACCCCGACAACCCACGCGCCGCCGAGCTGGCGGTATACGCCCAGGCGGCCGACCGGCTCCGTACAGGATCGCTCAATGAGATCAAGGTCGACGGCACCACCTACCGGATCGCCCGCGCCCGGCGGTTGGTGCGTTGGGGTGTTGGCGGGCCAGAAGGCCCCCGTCCGTCCGATGTGAGCACCCACGCTCCTGAGGCCATCCATCCGCGTCTGGACGAGGACGGAAACGTTCACATCGGCTGAGGGCTGTCCCCCAAATGATCGCCCGCTGTCCTGCCCGGCGAGGGCGACGTTGTGCATCCGGGTCAGCTCACACCTGCGTCTGGATGCGGCGGATGGGGCACTCGTCAGGTGGGCGACGGCAGGCTGTGCGGGTGAGGACGAGCCGGCCCCGCCGGGCGCCAGGACGCGACCGACTTGTCGGATGAACACCGTCCGGTCGGGGTACCCCCACGACGTCCACACAGATCATGTCGTCGGAGGCGGCTGGGGACCGAGCACTGCGACAGCCCGAGAGGCGACAGATGACCCCGCACACGTACGAGGTGGCGCGGGGTCACCAATCCACCGCTCGTCCTGTCAGGAGCAGGGGTGTGTCACCGGGACTGTACGAGGCGTGGCTCGGGCGAAAGCGTCGGCGCTCCGCTCTTTCCCGACGCGCACTTCGGCGATGTTCCATCGCCTTCCGAGATGGGCTGAATCTGCAGCCGGACGCGCAGGGCCGAGTCGACGCGATCGCAGCGTGCCGTCTGTGGGAGGGGCCCATTGCCGGGCTCCTCCCACACCCTGGGTCGGGGGCGTGACAGCGGCTGCCCTTCCGTCCCTCTGGGAAGCGCCGAGACTGCGTGTGCCCGCCCGGCGAGTGTCGCGGGGCGGGCACAGTGCGGGCGCTGCTCAGGCGGTGGTGATGTTCTCCGCCTGGGGGCCCTTCTGGCCCTGGGTGACGTCGAAGGTCACCTTCTGGCCTTCCTGGAGCTCACGGAAGCCGTTGCTGTTGATGTTGGAGTAGTGAGCGAAGACATCGGGGCCTCCGCCGTCCTGCTCGATGAAGCCGAAGCCCTTTTCCGCGTTGAACCACTTGACGGTGCCGCTGGCCATTTCGTCCTCCTGAGGACTAGACGTCGGCTCCCGCACCGTGCGGGAACCGGAGGTGATCGCCCTGGTCCTCAGAGACTGTGAACAGCAGAATCGCCCGTGCAATCACTCACGGGCGACCGGTACTTCGGAACCATGACAGCTAAGCCTGACGGTACACCCACTGCGCCGACCTCACCACAGAACGCGGGCGACAGGCGACGCGATGTGGGGCCGTCCCCGTGCTTGCTGACCGTGGCGGTCCGCGAAAATGCCACTTCAGGTGACATTGCGCGGATCCTGCACATGATGGCCTCGCGCGTGCACACGGCCTTCGGCGTGTCAGGGCCAGTCCGCGGCACGGCTGGGTGCATCCGCCGACGTGGGAGCGGCGCGCTGCCTGCTCGTCGATCTGCCGTGAAGGGTGGCGGCCGCGGCATCGCCCGTCACCCCCGGCTGTGGGCCTCGAACTCGGTACGGCAGATTTACCAAGGTGCCACGGGCCGACCAGCCCAGCAGCGGCCCGACGAGAGAGCGAAGCCCGGAGATCTGCTCCACGTCATCTGCCCTGACGGACTACGGCCCGTCGGATGAGGGGGAAAGGGTCATGCCCAGTGCCCTGTTGATCTGAAGGTCCCGACGAGGCATGCGCGCGGTACTTCAGTGATCGCCCCCCCAAGGCCACCGGCGAACCCTGCAACGCCGCAGACCGTTGGGGGGAGCCCCCTGCGGGCGGCACGATCGTCGAGAAGACCGCCACCGACGACCTCGTCGGACGCCGCTCGGTCACCGACGTCCTGGCCAACGCCACCCCGTGGACCGCCACGGACCCACAAAAGCAGGCCATCCTCCACCCGGCACACCGGGCTCCAAGGGGAGGTTCTGTCCGCGTTCGTCGACGTCCTTGAAGGACATCTCGACCTCTTGCGGTGGCTGGACGACACCGCGGGAGTCGGAGCCCTGTCCCAGCGGTACGTGCGCATCGAACTCGCCGGCGTCCTCGACCTGGTCCGCAGCAGCGGCTACACGGCCGCCCAGCGTCACCAGCTCCTCGCCCGCGACCTCGACGCCACCCTGCTGCAACTCGCCGACCAGGTAACCGCCGTCCAGTCCATCCGCTGCCGCAACCTCCTGCGCCTGAATCCGCCGTTCAGCCGGCTCCCGGATGCGCGCACCGGACGGCGCCCCTGCGCTGACCACCGTCGACAGGGCACTATCTGCTCATGACCTCCGTGCCAACCGCCCCGACGCCCCGGCCGTGATAATCCTGACGCCCTCCATAGCCGCCGCGCGCTACGACCACCCGGACGCCCGCCGCCTGACCCAGGCCCTCCGCGCTGAACAGCTCGGCCTGTACGGCTTCGCCGACGACCCGGACACCACCCCCGTGGCGGACTTCGACCCGCCCAAGCTGTTCCTCATCGCCCACATCGATGAAGAGGCGGTCGGGTGCGGGGGAGTACGCCTCCTCGACGAGCACACCGCTGAGATCAAACGCATGTACGTCTCCCGTGAAGCCCGCGGCCACGGAATCGGCCGGTACCTGCTCCAACATCTCGAACGGCACGCTGCCAGCCGCGGCGCAACGCAGATCGTGCTGGAGACCGGGCGGCGCAACACCGCCGCCCTCACTCTCTACCGCCGGGCTGGTTACCTCCCCTGCGCCTCCTACGTCGCCGGACGCGATCCCCGAGTCAACCGGGCCATGACCAAGCCCCTCGGCAGCAGCTCACCGTGACTGCTGGAGGCCCCCCGCCACATCCCACACAGAACGCATAATGCAGCTCAAACCGCCCCTCCGACCCGCCAGCCTGACCTCTCGGCGAACGCCCCAGGTCGGCAAGCACTCGGCACGCCAGAAAACCTCCCTCCGAGCGTGAAAAGCAGGGACCGCGCAGATCCCCGCGAGGCGGCGCAGACTTAAGGTATGAATCTCACCAAAAGGGGACATGCCTGCGTACGACTGGAGAAGGACGGCGGCGTCCTCGTCATCGACCCGGGTTTGTGGAGCGAGGAGGACGCGGCGGCCGACGCGGACGTCATCCTGGTCACACACGAGCACTTCGACCACTTCGACGAGGAGCGACTGCGGGTCGGACTGGAGGCGAACCCGGCGGCCGGGCTATGGGCGCCGGCGGCCGTCGCCGACCAGGTCGCCGCCGCCTTCCCCAATCGGGTGCACCCTGTCGGTCACGGCGATGCCCTCACACTCGCTGGATTCGACGTCCAGGTACATGGCGCGTGGCACGCGGTGATCCACTCGGACATCCCGCGGATCACCAACGTCGGCTATCTGCTGGACGGTTCGGTCTTCCATCCGGGCGACGCGCTGACCGTACCGGACCGATCAGTGGACACGCTGCTGCTGCCCGTACAGGCGCCCTGGAACAAGATCGCCGAGGTCATCGAGTACGTACGCGAGGTGGGGCCCCGGCGTTCCGTCGACGTGCACGATGGGCTGCTCACTGACCGGTCAAGGCCCGTGTACGACACATGGGTCGGCGATCTCGGCGGCGCGGAGCACCTGCGGCTGTCGCCGGGGGAGAGCATCGACGCTTAGTACTGCAACGGTCTTAGGCGTGACGGGTGGGCAGGTGGGTCGTTGGCCAGGTCGGTCGTTGGGCTGGTTATGGGTGGAGACCTCGGTGATGGGGGAAGTGGGCGGCGGGTCTGGGTGAGGTGCATGAGCGTTTCACGCACCGGTTTGCCAGGTCGGAGCAGCGTGAGTCAGCACTGGCGTACATGCGGGGCCTGACAGCCTCGCTGGAACCGAAGAACGGCTGGACGCTGGCCGAGGAAGCCGGCCACGCGGCTCCCGACCGCTTGCACTCCATGTCATGGCCACCACCCGCCACGACACAGTCGTCACCCGCTGGGCCGTCGACCACCACGTCCACGACCTCTTCCCCGGCCTGCCACGGCACTGGCGCCGCAGACGACAGTTCCAAGCCCGGATCAGCCACTACAACGACGCGGCCACCCACCACCAGGAACTGCCCACCCGTCACGCCTAAGACCGTCGCAGTATCAACTGCCTTGGACGCCCCGCCTCGTGAAAGCGCGAGGCTGGCCCCGAGTTGCGCCACCCAGGCCCCCGGCCGCCGCCCCACTCGCGCGGATCAGCGGACAACGCCGTCTCCCGAATCTGGGTGGCCGGCTTCGCAGCCGCTGCGGTGACACCACGGCGGTCGCGATCTTGCAGCACCCACTGGGACCGCATCAGGCATGTTCGGATTTTGTCGTACAGACATTGACCTGCCTACTTCGGTCGTCGGTCGGCTGGCATCGTCATGCACGCACCCTCATCGAGGCTGGATCCTGAAAGGAAAGGTCATGATCAAAAGCATGGTGGCTGTGGGCGCTGCCGCTGTACTCGGCGCCTTCAGCCTGACTGTCACGCCGGCTGCCGCCGCCGGCGATCCACCGCCGTCATACAACTGCGGTGCAGGTCAGAATGGTTGGGGTTGCCAGGGCAAGGACCCCAGAACCACGGGTTGTGACCGCGACGGCGTCCTCGCGGCCAGCAAGGCGGTGTACGACCACTACAACGGACGCTACCTGGGCACCATCAACAACTGGTACTCACCCCGCTGCGGCACCAACTGGGCCCAGGCGGTCAGCGTACTGCCGGGGTACGGCTGGGCCCTCGACATCAACAACGGCCAGACGGCCTATCAGTATCCGGACCACGCCATCGGTTGGAGTGCCACACCGGCCTGGACCGACATGGTGTTCGGGGCCAACACCTGGACCGCCGCCGACCTCAACATCTACTTCGGGCCGCCCGCCTCACCGACCTGGCGGGGTGCGGACGCCGCCGTCACCACTGCCTGAACGTTTCCTGGCGGCCGCAACGGCGGTCGCCAGGAAGCACTTCTACAGAAGCACTTCTACTCAGGCAAAGCGCACCTGGTCGTGCCGCTGCCGGTCAGCGTGCCCTCCGGAAGCACACTCAAGGAACCTTTTTGAGGCCGGGGAGCGGACACACTGCCTTTCACTCGGAGACATCCCTTGTCGGCTCGTAACATGTTGCCATAGACAAATAGACCAAGGTACGGCGTTTCATACCGCAGACGCTTGCCGTCAGAAGGGCGCGTCAGCTGAATGGACACCTCCGCACCAGGAAGCCGCTCCATCACCGGCGCAGCGTCGAATCGTGCCCACGCAGCACGGCATTCAGGCGAATAACGGAGCCGGACCTCGCCCAGCAGCAACCTGTGCGGCCCGTACACGTCGGACTTGGTGACCGTTCGTATAGAGCCGTCGTCACAGCCGGTGTCCTGCGGATCGGTGTCTTCCGTGATCTCTCTGTGGGCCGCAGTCTGCAGTCCAATCCTGTCCGCTTGCATAATGGCCGCGATGAGAGCAGTCACCATCACGACTATTGCCATACTGAGAATGTATACTCGCCGCCGCCCCTGTCGACTCGCTGGCTCGGTCGGCATTTCAATCGAATGCGGCGCATTGGGCGGGGTGTCAGGTGGCGTTGCTACAGTTCCCGCGGCAGTTTCCGACGCCGCCACCTTGTTCCAGTGCTCCGTCCACTGGCTGACGTCTCCACCCAACTCGGTAACCAGAGCACGCGTGACAGCGAGCGTAGGCAGTCGACGTCCCGCCATCGCATCGGAGATGGTACTGGCTGAGAAGTGCACTTTCGCCCCCAGCGTCCGCAGCGGTGGATTTCCCGCCGCGCGCCGTAGTGCGCGTAATTCCTCAGCGAAATTCTGTAACGCTCCGGGTCCCTTGTGCACGGGGTTCATCCGTCTGCCCATTGGCCCCCCTCAGTTGCTCGGTCAAGTGTGCCGCTTCGCCCGCTCGTGCACCAGATCTGCGTTTCCGCTCCATGCACGGCACTGCGGGTGTGACCGTTCGCGGTGGGCCGGCGGGTGTCCACGAGACATGCGGCAAGGTCTGTCCAGTGGTAGCCGCCGTCCAGACGCGCTCGCTGCCCGCCTTCCGCCCAGCGCCCTCCTCCGACGCCTCGACAGGTGTGGCGACACTGGGAGCCGTACTGCGTCGGACCCCCGATACGGTCCGACGCCGTGCGCACGACAGCCGACCAGCCGTCCTCGTATGCCGAAGACCCCGGCACGCGGCGCGCCGCTCTCGGCGTCAACGAGCTGTTTTCAACCTACGCAGTGATCAGGACAGTTGGGCCGAAAGGAGGGTGATTTTCACGGCAGGAGGCTTTTGGTCTGTTCGTCGACTTCCTTGTCGCCACTCACTGCTCAGCTGATCAGAACGCCGCCGACGCTGGCGACATCCGGTCCGGAACCCAGTCTTACGTGCTCATGCGCGGCATCGGCAACCTCTGCATCGGGCGCGGCAGCGACCCCCGTTACGACTCCCGACGACTGAGCGCGCTGCCCCTGGCGGGACTCCGCCGACCCAACTGATCGCGGACCGGCGCCCTGGTCACCGTGCGAGCCCATGGCAGCCAGGGCGTCCTTTCCGTCCTACGCCTCGGGCACCGCGCACGTGCCGTCCGGGGTGCACACCGCTCCTTCGGTGTCTTCTGTCTCGTGCTCGGCCCAGGCCGACTCCAGCGCGTCGCGAAGGGCGCTGACCGGCTGGGCGCCGGAGAGCGTTCCGCGGCTGTCGAAGACGAGGAACGGCACCCCTTGCGCACCCTGGGCGCCGGCCGCGCGTTCGTCCTCGCGGACGGCGTCGAGGTAGGCGTCGGGATCGTCGAGGACCCGGCGGGCCTGCTCTGCGTCGAGGCCGGCGCGGGCGGCCAGCGCCACGAGGGCGTCGTGCGTGAAGATGCTCTCGGCGCGCGCGAAGTTGGTCTCGAACAGCAGCTGGACGAGTCGCTGCTGGCGGCCCTGGGCCTTGGCCCAGTGCAGGAGCCGGTGGGCGTCCAGCGTGCTGCCGACCTGACGGTCGGTGCGGTAGTCCAGGCCCTCGCGGCGGGCGCGGACGGCGACCTGCTCGTCCATGGCCGGGCCCTGCGGGCCGAAGCGGCGCCGCAGGAACGAGGGAACCGGCTCGACATGGGTGCCGTCGTGTCCGGGGTCAAGCTCGAAGGAGCGGTGGACGACCTCGACCTGGTCACGGTGGGGGAAGTCGGCCAGGGCCTTTTCGAAGCGGGTGTCGGCGATGTAGCACCAGGGGCATATGACATCGCTCCAGATCTCGACACGCATGAGTGGAACTCTCCTTGTCCGGTGGGGGGTTGTGAGCGGGACAGCCGGCTTCGTCGACTCGGTGTCAGAACATGCCGTTGTCGTTGGCGGACAACTTCGGGACGTCCTGGATGACATCCCAGTGCTCGACGACCTTGCCGTTCTCCAGGCGGAAGAAGTCGGCGAGGGCGCGGCCGGGGTTGTCCGGGTTGCCGGGTTCTAGGTCCAGGTGGGAGTGGGTGGCCACCAGGTCGCCTTCCGCGATGACGCGCTTGATGCGGAGCCTCAGGTCCGGGTACTCGCCGCGCAGCCAGCGTACGAAACCGGTGAACGCCTCGGGGCCGTCCTGGGCGTCCGGGTTGTGCTGGACGTAGCGCGGGCCGAAGTGATCCGCGATCGCCTTCTCCGGGTCACCGCCGAAGGCGGTCTCGTAGTAGTCGACTACTACCCGCTTGTTGCGCTCCAGGTCGGTCATGTCGTGGCTCCCATCCGACGATCCTCAAACATGGTGTGACTACATAAATAAAGTAACACCATAATTATTCCGGGAGCCCGGTACGCTTGACCGCCATGAGTGCACACACGGTCGACTGGGCGGCGCTGCGCATGCCGGAGCCGGGGCAGGGCGCGGTCGCCGGACTGCGCGAGAGGCGTAAACGCAACACCCGCCGGCTGCTCGTCGGCACCGCCGTGGGGATGTTCCTGGAGAGCGGCTTCGACGCCGTGACCGTCGCCCGGATCGCCGAGGTGTGCGAGGTGTCGCCCACCACCGTGTTCAACTACTTCCCGACCAAGGAGTCCCTGGTCCTGGACCTGCCGCCCGAGCTGCTGGCCGCGCTCACCGCCGCGCTGAAGGAACACGGGCGCACTCCGACCGACGCCCTGCTGTCCGTCCTCGACGGCGAACTGGACAACCTGGTCCGCTGGCTCAGGGCCCAGCCGGACTACGCCCGCGCCGTCGACGCGGTTCAGCGCTTCGAGGCGATGATCCGGGACACCCCGGCCCTGCGCGCCCACCAGCGCCAGATGGTCGTCCGCATGGCGGACGCGACCTGCCGGACCCTGGCCGAGCGGGCCGGGCTGAGCGCGCACGACCCCGAACCGCAGATCGCCGCTTCCGCTCTGCTGGGCCTGTGGAACGTGCAGGTGGCCTCATCCCTCAGGCACCTGGACGCGCGCACGCCTCTGGAGCGGGTCCGCCGGGAGGTCGAGGCAGACGTACGCCGCGCCGCCGGCCTGCTCGACGCCGGCCTGTCGGACTTCGCCATGGCAGGCACCCCGAAGCACCCCTGAAGGCCGGAGCACCCCGGAGGAGAGGGCTGGGGCATCGGCCGGCCAGCCGTTTCCCCTAACGTGCCGTGCGCCACGTCCCGACTGAGTGGCCCCGAGCAGGGCCTGGGCACCCACGGGACGCAGCCAGGTGTCCACGGATCGGGGCCCCTACCCGGCGGCGGACAGCCTGGCCCGCACCGCCTTCGACCCCGGAACGCCGCCGGCCCTCGCCTCACTCTGGCCGAGTTCACCGCGCGGGTGACCGGAGTCCCGTGCGGTGCGGCCGAGAGGTATTCCGGAGAGGACCGTGCGTGCGCGTTTCCCGTTGACCAGACCTGGTGCGCCTGCCGCCGCGCGATGGCGTCGATCCGCTCGACCGCTCTCCCTGCTGGGGCACCACTCGGCGCCAGCCCGTCCCACTCACCGACATGTTCCAGTAGGCGATGCTGATACCGGCCGGGTAGCCCGTCACGACCATGGGAACAGCGTGACCGGGGTTCGTCGGGCACCGGGTGCAGGCGGCGCCGCGCCTTCGAGTGAGACGGAGCCGCCCTCTGTGCTCGCTCCAAGGAAGGAACGGCTCCTACACGGCGAACGGCTCCTCCCCGCAAGTGCGGGAGGAGCCGTCCGGTGTGCCGCGTTTCCGGGAACGCTCAGGCGCGTCGTCGGTTGCCCGTGATGACGCGGTAGAGGACCAGCAGGATGACGGAGCCGATGATGGCCGCGATCCAGGTGGAGAGGTCGAAGAAGCCGTCGATGGA
>NZ_JBHXLV010000086.1:0-25543 GCF_042721685.1 Streptomyces sp. NPDC058459
GGGTACGGGCCACACGGCTCGTACCCCGCCCCTTCGTCCCGGGCGGCCGTGACATTCGTACCGCCGGAGTCCGTACGTACGCCTCTGCCCGGGGCGGCGGCCCGCTTCTACCGTCGTAGACATGACACAGACGCGATCCGCCCCGCGCGGGCAACGGTTCTCGTTCCCTACCCTGGAGCGTCGTCGCGCCGGCCGGCTGGACGCGGTGGAGCGGGAGAAGCTGAGGGGCACGGGCATGACGTGGTGGGCTCGGCCGAAGGGCCGGAACCGGGAGTGCGAGGACGCCGGCCCGCCGGCGAGCGGCTTGGCGCTGCTGCCCTGGCTGCTGCTGGGCCTCGGCTCCTTCGCCAACCTGATCAAGGGTGACGCGAACCCGTGGGTCGGCGGCCTGGGCATCTTCACCTTCAACTCGCTCTACATCGGCGTCGTCTTCCGCGCCTTCGACCGCGCCGCGCGCGAGGCCCTCAGCACCCGCCTCGCGCTGCTGGGCATGGGGCTGGTGACCACGGGGCTGGCCGTGACGTACGGCGGCAGCTGGCTGATGTTCTTCCCGCTGCTCGGTCTCGCCGTCGGCGCGACCGCGCGCGGGCGCGGTCTGGGCGTCGGCGCGCCGCTGCTCGCGGCCTTCGCGGCCGTCGTCGCCGGGTGGCGCGGCGGGTGGTCGCACGCGCCGGACATCGGGTACGCCACCTTCCTGTCGTGCATGGTCACGGCGGCGATCCTCAGCCTGTCCGAGACGGTGCGGGAGCTGCGGGCCGCGCGGGAGGAGCTGGCCCGGCGGGCGGTGGAGAAGGAGCGGCTGCGCTTCTCCCGCGATCTGCACGACCTGCTGGGCCACACCCTGTCGGTGATCGTGGTGAAGTCGGAGGCGGCGCGGCGGCTGGCCGGGCGGGACCTGGACGCGGCGCTGGCGCAGCTCGGGGACATCGAGTCGGTGGGGCGGCAGGCGCTGACCGAGATCCGGGAGGCGGTGACCGGTTACCGCGAGGGCAGTCTGTCCACCGAGCTGACACGGGCCCGCTCGGCGCTGGCGGCGGCGAGCGTGGAGCCGGTGGTACGGCAGTCGGGCGCGCCGCTGGCCCCGCAGACCGAGGCGCTGCTCGGCTGGGTGGTGCGCGAGGCGGTGACGAACGTGGTCCGGCACAGCCGTGCCGACCGCTGCGAGATCACGGTGGACAGCGCCGAGGAACGCGTCCGCCTCACCGTGACCGACAACGGCACCCCGATCGCACACCCCACCACCGACGGCACCGGCCTCACCGGCCTCACCGAACGGCTGGCGGCGGCGGGCGGCTCGCTCACCGCGGGCGCGGCCCCGCAGGGCGGCTTCACGGTGGCGGCGGAGCTGCCGGTGGGCCCGGCGGACCCGCACGACGAGGACGCGGTGCCGGCCTCGCTCAGGTCCTGACCGCCGGACGGCCCCCCGCTACCCTGGCGCGGTGAACGAGATCCGGCTCCTGCTGGCCGAGGACCAGGGCATGATGCGCGGCGCGCTGGCCCTGCTGCTGGGCATGGAGGACGACATCGAGGTGGTCGCGCGGGTGTCGGCGGGGGACGCGATCGTGCCGGCCGCCGAGGAGCACCGGCCGGATGTGGCACTGCTGGACATCGAGCTGCCGGGACTGAGCGGTCTGGACGCCGCCGCGCTGCTGCGGGAGCGGGTGCCGGGGTGCCGGGTGCTGATCCTGACCACGTTCGGGCGGCCCGGCTATCTGCGCCGGGCGATGGAGGCGGGGGCGGCCGGGTTCCTGGTGAAGGACGGCCCGGTGGAGGAGCTGGCCCAGGCGGTGCGCCGGGTGCTGGCCGGGGAGACGGTGGTCGACCCCGTACTGGCGGCGGCCGCGCTGAGCGCCGGGCCGAATCCGCTGACGGGCCGGGAGTGCGAGGTGCTGACCGCATCCGTGGACGGCGCGACGGTCGCCGACATCGCCGCCCGGCTCCACCTCTCGGAGTCCACGGTCCGCAACTACCTCTCGGCGGCGATCGGCAAGACCGGCACCCGCAACCGCGCGGAGGCCGTACGGGAGGCCAGGCAGCGCGGCTGGCTGTGACCCTCACCCGGACGCGGTACTGACACCCGGTCAGAAACCCATGTCCCGGTCAAGGATTCATTAGGGTCCCGAAGCAACGGAATAGTTTCCTGTGCATACGAGGTTCACCCAGCACGTATTCACGCGGGAGGACCCATTTCCATGACCCACACCACGCCCGATCACGCCGGCCGGAAAGCGGGCGGGGCCGTAGTCCCGGTGCTCGCCTTCGCGGGCATCGTGGTCGCGGTGATGCAGACCCTGCTCGTGCCGGTCATCAAGGACCTGCCGCAGCTGCTCGGCACCGCGCCGAGCAACGCGACCTGGGTCCTCACCTCCACCCTGCTGTCCGGCGCCGTCGCCACCCCGATCATGGGCCGCCTCGGCGATCTGTACGGCAAGCGCCGGATGCTGGTCCTCAGCCTGTCCGTGATGGTGGCCGGCGCGCTGGTCAGCGCTTTCACCAGCCAGTTGCTCCTGATGATCGCGGGACGGGTCCTCCAGGGCTTCGCCATGGGCGCCATCCCGCTGGGCATCGGCCTGATGCGCGACATGCTCCCGCGCGAGCGGCTCGCCTCCGCGATGGCGCTGATGAGTTCCTCGATCGGCGTCGGCGGCGGTCTCGCGCTGCCCGCGGCCGCCCTGGTCGCCCAGCACACCGACTGGCACGCCCTGTTCTACGGCGCAGCCGGCCTCGGCGCGCTCGCCATCGGCCTCACCCTGCTCGTCGTACCCGAGTCCCCCGCCCGCGCGAAGGGCTCCTTCGACCACCTGGGCGCCCTCGGCCTCTCCGCCGGACTGGTGCTGCTCCTGCTGCCGATCACCAAGGGCAGCGACTGGGGCTGGTCCTCCGGCACCACGCTCGGCCTGTTCGGCGGCGCGCTGGCCGTGCTGCTGCTGTGGGGCGTGTACGAGCTGCGCATACCGGCCCCGCTGGTCGACCTGCGCACCACCGCCCGCCGCGAGGTGCTGCTCACCAACCTCGCCTCGATCATGGTCGGCGTCAGCTTCTACGTCGTCTCGCTGGTCCTGCCCCAGCTGCTCCAGCTTCCCACCGCCACCGGCTACGGCCTGGGCCGGTCGATGGTGGTCGCGGGTCTGTGCGTGGCCCCGCTGGGCCTGACGATGATGTTCACCGCCCCGGTCTACGCCCGCCTCTCGGCCCGCTACGGACCCCGGACCACCCTGATCACCGGCCTGCTGGTCATCGCCGCCGGCTACGCGGGCGGCCTCGGCCTGATGGACGCCGCCTGGCAGACGATCATCACCTCGGTGGTGCTCGGCGCGGGCATCGGCCTGGCCTACTCCTCGCTGCCCGCGCTGATCGTGGGCGCGGTCCCGGCCTCCGAGACGGGTGCCGCCAATGGCCTCAACACCCTGATGCGCTCCATCGGCACCTCGGTCTCCAGCGCCGTCATCGGCATGGTGCTGGCCAACACCGCGCAGGACATGGGCGGGGTCGCGGTGCCGACGATGCACGGCTTCCGGGTGTCGTTCCTGATCGCCACGGCCGCCGTGCTGGTGGGTCTGGCGTTCGCGCTGTTCCTCCCGCGCACCCCGCGGCCGGCCCCCGAGCACACCCGGCTGCGGGCCAGCAGCGAGGAGGACGCGGTGCTGGAGCGTGCCGAGGAGGTGCTGCGCGGCTTCCGGGGCCGGGTGCTGGACGCCGCCGGCACTCCGGTGCCCCGCGCCAAGGTCACGCTGATCGACCGCCGGGGCCGCCAGGCGGGCACCACACTCTCCGCGCCGGACGGCAGCTACGCCCTCCCGGTGCCGTCCGAGGGACCGTACGTCCTGGCCGCCCGCGCCGCCGGGCACGGCCCGCTGGCCTCGGCGGCGACGCACGCCGGGGACGCGCGGCCGGTCGAGCTGGACCTGCCGCTGCCCGGCGAGACCGTCACCGCGTGACCCGTACGATCTCCCGCCACCGCACCCCCCGTCGCTCCCCGGCGGGGGGTGCGGCAGCATGAGGCGCCGAGAACGACGTACGACGAGAGGAACCCCCATGCCCGCGGCACCCGAGCCCGAGATCCTGGCCGCGTTCGAGGCCGCGAAGGGGTTCATGCCCGTGGACGAGGGGCTGGCGCTGTACGCGGCAGCGGCGGAGGCCGGGCGGCTCGGGCTGCCGCTGCTGGAGGTCGGCACCTACTGCGGGCGCTCCACCGTGCTGCTCGCGGACGCGGCCCGCGAGGCGGGGGTCACCGCGCTCACCGTCGACCACCACCGGGGCAGCGAGGAGCAGCAGCCGGGCTGGGACTACCACGACCCGGAGACCGTCGACCCCGCGCTCGGCCTGATGGACACCCTCCCCACCTTCCGCCGCACCCTGTACCGGGCGGGCCTGGAGGACCAGGTGATCGCGCTGGTCGGCCGCTCCCCGCAGGTCGCCGCCGTGTGGAACTCCCCCGTGGCGCTGGTGTTCGTGGACGGCGGCCACACCGACGAGCACGCGAACGCCGACTACGAGGGGTGGGCCCCGCATCTGGCGCCCGGCGGTCTGCTGGTCGTCCACGACGTGTTCCCGGAGCCGGCGGACGAGTTCACCGGCCAGGCGCCGTACCGGGTGTATCTGCGGGCGCTGGCCTCGGGCGCGTTCACGGAGGTGTCGGCGACGGGTTCGCTGCGGGTGCTGCGGCGCACGGGGGCCGGAATCTGACGTTCCGTCAGGTCCGCGCCGGCCGGGCCGGGCGTGCCGTTAGGGTGGCCGGGTGTCGTACGAAGGCCCGGAAGACGAAGCTCCCCGGCCGCGCTCCCGGCGCGCGCTGACCCTCACGTTCGCCGCGCTGGTGCCGGCCGCCCTGCTGGGCCGGCTGGCCTGGTCGGCGCCCGGCGACGAGCCGGACCGCCCGGCGGCTGCCGCGAGCCCGGCGGCGCCTGGCGGCACGGGCACTCCCTCGCCGGGTACGGGCTCGCTCGCCGGAAAGGTCGTCGTCATCGACCCCGGGCACAACACGGGCAACTTCCGGCACCCGGCCCGGATCAACCGGAAGGTCGACGTCGGCAACGGCAGGAAGGAGTGCGACACCACCGGCACCTCCACCGACGCCGGTTACGCGGAGGCCACGTTCACCCTGGATCTCGCCCACCGGCTGCGGGCGCTGCTGGAGAAGCAGGGCGCCACGGTGAAGCTGACCCAGGACGGCGACCGCGCGTGGGGGCCGTGCGTGGACGAGCGGGCCCGGATCGGCAACGCCGCCCACGCGGACGCGGCGATCTCGCTGCACGCGGACGGCTCGGCGCAGGGCGACCGGGGCTTCCATGTCATCCTGCCGGGCGCGGTGCACGCGGGCGCCGCGGACACCCGGCCGATCGTCGGCCCCTCCAGGTCGCTGGGCGAGCGGGTCGCGGGAGCCTACCGCCGCTCCACCGGCGAACCCTTCGCCGACTACCTGGGCGGCGGCACCGGGATGGTCACGCGCACGGACCTCGGCGGACTCAATCTGTCGACGGTTCCGAAGGTGTTCATCGAGTGCGGGAACATGCGCGACAAGTCCGACGCGGCGCTGCTGACCAGTGGCCCCTGGCGGCAGAAGGCCGCGCGGGGGATCTCTGCGGGAATCGTGAGTTTCCTGCACGAGTCGTGACGGCCGGGCGAAACCGTCCGCACGGCCGATCACACGGACGGTACTGTCTACCGACGACGAGACGACCTACGAAGGACCTGATGAAGTGAATATCCGTTCCCTCACCAGAGGCGACGGCGTGGTGATCGGAGCAGCGCTCTTGCTGCTCATCGCGTCGTTCTTCGACAACTTTTCGTACGACGATCTCCCCGGCGCCGTCGACATGCCGAACCTCTGGGAGAGCGGCCCCGTCCTGTTCGGCGTCGTCCTGGCCGGGCTGATCGCCGCCGGGCTCGTCGTCGCCGCCCGCGCGCTGCCGCAGCCCCGCAAGGTCGCCGGTTTCGAACTCGGCGTCCTCGGTGTGGCGTTCGCGGTGTTCGCCGCGTGGAGCGCGCTGGGCAATGTGATCGACCCCGTCGGCGGCCTGGACAACATCGCCGGCGGCTCGAAGTCGCCGAGCGCCGGTACCGGTCTGATCCTCGCGCTGGTCGCCACGCTGCTGATGGCGGCCGCCGCCATCGCCACCCCGCTCGTCCCGGCGCTCCAGGCCGGGCTGATCCCCGCGCCCAAGCCGGCCGCCCCGCAGCCCTACGGCGCCCAGCCGCCCCCGGGTTACGGCTACCCCGGTGCCCCGGCCGCGTCCTTCGGCGGCCAGCCACAGCCAGGTGGCCAGCCGCAGCCGGGTGGCCAGCCGCAGCCGGGTGGCCAGCCGCAGCCGGGTGGCCAGCCGCAGCCGGGTGGCCAGCCGCAATCGGGTGGCCAGCCTTACGGGCAGGCCGCCGCCGCGCAGGCCGCTGCCGCACCGCAGCAGCAGGCGCCCGGCGCGGACTTCTCGCCGTTCTGGTTCGCCGTGCCGGTGACCCGTCCGCTGTACGCGGAGGACGGTTCGCCCAGCCCGGTCGCCGAACTGGCGCCCGGCACCTGGTACCTGGCGGTCGAGCAGCGCGGTGCCGCCCTGCTCGCGCAGACCCAGGACGGCCGTCGCGGTGTCCTCCAGGACACCTCCGGCATCCAGCGCGGCTGAGCCCCCACACCGTCGCGCACGGCCCCTCGCCCCTTCCGGGCGGGGGGCCGTCGCCGTCGCCGGGGACAGCCCACGGAAAGGTCCGGCTAGCCCATGGAGAGGTCCGAGGAGGAGGGCACCTGGTCCTTGACCGGGGCGCCCGCGCTCGCGCCCGCGCTCTTCACCTTGCTGATGATGTCGTCGTAGGAGCCCACCGCGTCCGGATCGCCGTCGCGCAGCTTGGACGGCAGGTTCTTCAGGCTCTCGATGCCCGCGGCGAGCGGGGCGAGCGCCCTGGCCAGGGTCGGGTCGTCCTGGGCGTTCTTCTGGGCGGCCTTGAGCCGGTTGTAGGCGAAGGCACCGGCGAGGCCGGACTTGACGAGGGCCACCGTGCGGCCGTCGGCGCCCTTCTTGAAGGTGCCGGCCCGCCAGGGTTTCACGATCCACTGGTACGTCGCCCCGGCCGCCAGGCCCGCGTTGGCGACGAAGCGGGTCTTGGCGAACTTCTGGCGTTCGGCGGACGTGCTGGGGCTCGGGGTGGCCGCGGCGGGGATCTTGGTGCTGGTCTTGTCGTCACTGCCGCAGGCGGCGGTACCGGCCAGCAGGGCGCAGCACAAGACGAGCGCCACCCAGGTGCGGCGCAGCGGAACGGGCACGCGGTCCTCCGGACGTGTCTCCCCGAGCGGGTGTCTCCTGCACCGAAGCCTTGCCCTCCCGCTCGGCCGCCGCCAGCCGGGAGGCCCGTACGGGTCGTCAGGCCCGCGATTACGGGTTTGTGGCCGGTTTCAAGGGGCGCGCGGCGGTAATTCGAACACCATGTCTCGACACTACTCAGGCACCAACCAGGCCGGCCGTGTCATCGCCCTCATAGCCGATGTGATGGCAGCGATCCTCGGTCTGTGGATCTTGATGTATCTGCTGGACGCGAACCGGGCCAACTCCCTGGTCGACTTCGTCCATGACACGGCCGCGTTCCTGGCGGGCTGGTCCCACGACCTGTTCACCTTCGACGAGGCGTGGGCCCGCGTCGTGGCGGGCTACGGCCTGGCCGCCGTGGTCTACCTCTTCATCGGCCACTTCATCGCGGGCCGCCTGCACCGCTGACGCACAGGACACGACGGGTGCCCCGCCTGCCGCCGGACAGGCCCTAGTCGCAGCAGTCGGGGTCCAGACCGCGGGGCAGCAGGTCGCCGCCGAAGACCGCGCCGGTCGCGTCGTGGCCGCCGAGGGCCGCGACCGCGAGCAGGAGCGAACCGGCGGTCCAACTGGTGAGTTCCCGTGGCCAGATGGCGTCGTCGTCGAAGACGTAGCCGGTCCAGTACAGGCCGGACTCGTCGTCGCGCAGGTGCTGGATGGACTGGAGGATCTCCAGCGCGCGGTCGGACTCGCCCACCGCCCAGAGAGCCAGGGCGAGTTCGCAGGACTCGCCGCCGGTGACCCAGGGGTTGGGGACGACGCAGCGCACGCCGAGACCGGGCACCACGAAGCGGTCCCACCCGGCTTCGACGCGCTCCTTGGCCTCGGTGCCGGTGACGGCGCCGGCGAGGACCGGGTAGTACCAGTCCATCGAGTACTGGTCCTTGTCGAGGAACCGCTCGGGGTGCCTGCGGATCGCGTGGCGCAGCGCGCCCACCGCCAACTCCCAGTCGGGCTGCGGCTCTTCGCGCTGCTCGGCGATGGCGAGCGCGCAGCGCAGGGCGTGGTGGACGGAGGAGCTGCCGGTGAGCAGGGCGTCCTCTGCGGGGGTGCCGTCCTCGGCGCGCCGCCAGCCGATCTGGCCGCCGGGCCACTGGAGCCGGAGCACCCATTCGACGGCCGCGTACACGGTGGGCCACATCCGGTCCAGGAAGGTGTCGTCCCCGGTGGACAGGTAGTGGTGCCAGACGCCGACGGCTATGTAGGCGACGAAGTTGGACTCGCGGGCGCGGTCGGTGACGTCGTCGTGGGCGCCGTCGGCGTAGGCGGCGTACCAGGAGCCGTCCTCGTTCTGGTGGTCGGCGAGCCAGCGGTAGGCGCGCTCGGCCGCCGCGTGCTCCCCGGCCGCGTCGAGGGCCATGGCGGCCTCGGTGTGGTCCCAGGGGTCGAGGTGGTGGCCCCGGAACCAGGGGATGGCACCGTCGGCGCGCTGCACCGCGAGGATGCCCCGTACGGTGTCGGCGGCCTGCTCGGCGGTGAGGACCCCGTTCAGGACGAGGTGGTCGGTCCTGGGCGTCGTCACCGGGCGTCCGTCGCGGAGTCGTCGAGGCGGGGCAGGTGCGGCTTGGTGGCGTAGGCGACGAAGCTCTTGCCGATCAGCGGGTTGAGGGCCTGCTCGGCGAGGCATGTGGCCAGCGGCTTCTTCATGATGTCCCAGACCAGCAGCTTGTGGTACGCCCGCACCGGCAGCGCCTTGTCGTTGTCGACACCGAAGGCGCACTTGAGCCACCAGTACGGCGAGTGCAGGGCGTGCGCGTGGTGGCTGCCGTACGGTCTGAGGCCGGCGCCGCGCATCTTGGCGAGGAGTTCCCCGGCCCGGTAGATGCGGATGTGGCCGCCCTCGACCTCGTGGTAGGCGTCGGACAGCGCCCAGCAGACCTTCTCGGGACCGTACCGGGGCACGGTGACGGCTATCCGGCCGCCGGGCCTCAGGACGCGGACCATCTCGGCGAGGACGCCCTTGTCGTCCGGGATGTGCTCCATCACCTCGGAGATGATGACGACGTCGAAGGACCCGTCGGGGAAGGGCAGCGCGAGCGCGTCGCCCTCCATCGCGGTGGCGGTGGCGCCCTCGGGGGCCTCACCGGCCTCCTTCATCGCCGCGAACCACTTGGCGACCTCGCGGATCTCCTCCGCGTTCTGGTCCAGGGCCACGACCTGGGCGCCGCGCCGGTAGCACTCGAAGGCATGCCGGCCGGCCCCGCAGCCGAGGTCCAGGACACGGTCGCCGGGGGCGAGCGGGAACCGGGAGAAGTCGACGGTCAGCACGTGGCCCTGCTTTCGGGGGAGCTTTCGAGGAGTGGCGCGGGTGCCGCGGAGACGCCCACGACGGGACGGCTGGGGCCGGCCGCGGGAAGGGGGCGGCCGGCCCGCGGGCGGGCCCGGTCGATCTCCTCGCGGTAGCGGGCCACGGTGCCCTCGGCCGCGCGGGCCCAGGTGAACCGGGCGAGCACCCGCTCGCGGCCGGCCGCGCCGAGGCGGGCACGCAGTTCCCGGTCGCCGAGCAGCCGGGCCAGGGCGGCGGCGAGCGCCCCGGCGTCGCCGGGCGGTACGGCCAGGCAGGTCTCGCCGTCGGTCCCGGCGACCTCGGGGATCGCGCCTCCGGTGGTGGCGACCAGCGGGGTGGCGGTGGCCATGGCCTCGGCGGCGGGCAGCGAGAACCCCTCGTACAGGGAGGGCACGCAGGCGACTTCGGCGGAACGGATCAGATCGACTAGTTCGGCGTCAGAGATGCCCTTGACGAACTCGACGGCGCCTTCGAGGCCGTACCGCTCGACGGCCTGGGCGACCGGGCCCTCCTCGGGGCGCTTGCCGACGACGACGAGGTGGGCGTGCGGCTGCTCGGCGCGCACCTTGGCGAGGGCCTCGACCAGGAACACCAGGCCCTTGAGGGGCACGTCCGCGCTGGAGGTGGTGACGATCCGGCCCGGTATCGCGGGCACGGCCCGGTCCGGCGCGAACAGGGTGGTGTCGGCGCCGATGTGGACGACGTGCACACGGTCCCGGCGCACGCCGAGGTGGTCCACTATCTCCTGGCGGGAGCTGCCGGAGACGGTGAGTACGGAGGGCAGCCGGCGGGCGACCCGCTTCTGCATGCGGGTGAAGGCGTACCAGCGGCGCACCGAGAGGCGGCGCCTGAGGTCTTCGGCGGCGTCGAGTTCGAGCTGCCGGTCGACGGTGATGGGGTGGTGGATGGTGGTGACCAGGGGGGCGCCGAGGTCACCGAGCAGGCCGTAGCCGAGCGTCTGGTTGTCGTGGACGACATCGAACTCACCGCTACGGGCCCGCAGTTGGCGTCCGACGCGCAGGGAGAAGGTGAGCGGCTCGGGGAAGCCGCCGGTCCACATGGTCGCCACTTCCAGCGCGTCGACCCAGTCCCGGTACTCGCCGCGCCCCGGCGTGCGGAAGGGGTCGGGCTGGCGGTAGAGGTCGAGGCTGGGAAGCTCGGTGAGGCTCAGCCGGCCGGCGAAGGCGCCGCTCTCCTCGTGCTCGTCGAGTACGGGGTAGGGCTGGGAGCCGATGACCTCCACCCGGTGGCCCAGGCGGGCGAGTTCACGGGAGAGATGGCGGACGTAGACACCCTGGCCGCCGCAGAACGGATTGCCCTTGTAGGTGAGGAGCGCGATACGGAGCGGTCGCCCGCCGTCGGCGGCGGTGCCGGGGGGAGCCGCCTGACTGGCCTCAGCGGTCACTCTGGGCCCCCTTCTGCCTGCACGGTCCCGCGAGACTACGACGGGACGACAATCCGGAACAAGTTTCAGACTTGATCATCCAAGAGCGTCTGAATCTACCGGCAGGTAGGAGCGCTGCGAGCAGTGGATCAGGTGATTCACGCCACGACCGGGGGCTCCGCGGCCCCCCGGTAAAGTGGCCAGGTCGTCATACACCCGTACGGGGGGAAGCCGGTGCGATTCCGGCGCTGACCCGCAACCGTCATCCGGCGCCCCAGGGGCCCGGTGAGCCGGAACGCCTCGGCGGGACGTTGACCGGCTCGCGTGCGGGGCACTGTGCCGCGCACGGCACCGTCGAGGCAATACGGGGCCGGGCCGCCGGGGAGGTTTCCCGCGCGCGCCGGCTCCTCGCAGGAGAGGCAGTCGCCGACCATGAACGTCCGCCGCAGTGCCGCGGTTCTCGCCGCCATAGGCGTGCTGGCCGCGGCCGCGCCCGCCACGGCCGCCCCGTCCCCGAAGGCGACGGTCCCGGCCGGGCTGTTCGGCAAGGGCGATCCCACGTACGACGGCGTCTGGCGCCAGTCCCTCGCCCTGCTCGCGCAGCACACCGTCGGGGAGAAGCCCGCGGACCAGGGCGTGCGGTGGCTGACCGGCCAGCAGTGCGCCGACGGCGGTTTCGCCTCCTTCCGCGCCGACACCGGCACGGCGTGCGGCGGCAAGGGCGCGCAGACGGACACCAACAGCACGGCCGCCGCCGTCCAGGCGCTCGCCGCGCTCGGCGGGCACGGCGACGTGACCGGCAGGGCCGTGAAGTGGCTGAAGGCGCTGCAGAACGAGGACGGCGGCTGGGGCTACTCCCCCGGCACCCCGAGCGACACCAACTCCACGTCGGTGGTCGTCGGCGCGCTGGCCGCCGCCGGTGAGAAGCCGGCCGGTCCGCGCGGCAGCGGGAAGACCCCGGACGAGGCGCTGGCCTCGCTGGCCGTGCCCTGCGCGGCGCGGGGCGGCGGCGCGCTCGCCTTCCAGCCGGACAAGAAGGGCGAGCTGGCGGCCAACGCGGACGCCACGGCCGCCGGTGTGCTCGGCGCGCTCGGCAAGGGCTTCGTCGTGGAGCCCGGAAAGGCCCGCGACAAGGCCCCCGCCTGCGCCTCCGACGGCGAGGCGACCCCGGCCCGCCTGGCCGACAACGCCTCCGCCCATCTCATCGGCGCCGTCGGCAGGTCCGGCCATCTGATGTCCGTGCTGCCGGGCGCCGAGAACCAGCCCGACTACGGCAACACCGCCGACACCGTGGTGGCGCTGGCCGCCGACGGCTGGACCGCGCAGGCGAAGGCCCCGTACGCCTGGCTGGAGAAGAACGCCGCGAAGTGGGCGGAGCAGAGCGGCCCCGCCGCCTACGCCCAGCTCATCCTGAGCGCGCACGCGGTCGGCGCCGACCCGCGCGACTTCGGCGGCACCGACCTGGTCCGCGCCCTGGACAGGCTGGGCCCGGCCCCGGCGAAGCAGGCCGCCGCGTCGGAGAAGCCGGAGGAGAAGACCACCCAGAAGTCCGGCTACGGCGTCTGGTGGATCATCGGCGTCTGCCTGGTCGCGGGTATCGGCGTCGGCTTCCTGATCAGCGGCCGGAAGAAGCGCCCGTGACCTCGGTCCGCCGTGCCGCCGCCGTCCTGCTCGCGGCCCTCCTCGTGCTGGCCGCCGCCGCGCAGGCCCAGGCCGCCGGATACCGGTACTGGTCCTTCTGGGACCGCTCCGGCGACCGGTGGACGTACGCCACCCAGGGCCCGGCCACGGAGCGTCCCGACGACGGCGCGGTGCGGGGCTTCCGGTTCGCGGTCAGCGCCGACTCCTCGGACGCGCACCGGCCGCGCGGCACGGCGGACTTCGGCTCGGTCTGCGCGAAGACGCCCGCGAAGGCGGGCACCAAGCGGGTCGCCCTGGTCCTCGACTTCGGCACCCCGGCCGACGCCCCGGCCGGGGAGACCCCGCCGGCCGAACGCACCGTCTGCGCCCGCCTCTCCCCGGACGCGAGCACCGCCGACGCCCTGGCCGAGGCGGCGAAGCCCCTGCGCTACGACACCAACGCCCTGCTGTGCGCCGTCGCCGGTTACCCGGCGCGGGGCTGCGGGGAGCAGGTGGCGGCCGGGGCAGCCGGGGAGAAGAAGTCCGTGAAGGCGCACGGGGACGGCGGCCCGTCCCTCGGCCCCTCCCTCGGCCTCCCCTTCGGCATCGGTGTAGTCGCCGTGCTCGGCGGGGCGGCGTTCTGGCAGGCGCGGCGGCGCCGGAATGCCTGATACCGGCGTCCGCGCCGTCCGTACCACCGTGGCCGTCAGCAGGCGGACGCGCTTCGAACCGCACCCCGGCGCGTGGTGGTTGTGGTCCCTCGGGCTCGGTACGGCCGCCACCCGCACCACCAGCCCGCTGCTGCTCGCCCTGCTGATGGCGGTGGCGGGCTACGTGGTGGCCGTGCACCGCTCCGACGCGCCCTGGGCCCGCTCGTACACGGCGTTCGCCAAGCTGGCCGTCGCCGTGCTGCTGATCCGGCTCGCGTTCACGGCGGTGCTGGGCTCGCCGGTGCCGGGTACGCATGTGCTGTTCACGCTGCCCGAGATCCCGCTGCCCGGCTGGGCGCGGGGCATCCGGCTGGGCGGGCCGGTGTCGGCGGAGGCGCTGCTGTTCTCCGGCTACAACGGGCTGAAGCTGGCGGCCCTGCTGGTCTGCGTCGGCGCCGCGAACGCCCTCGCGAGTCCGGCCAAGCTGCTCAAGTCGCTGCCGGGCGCCCTGTACGAGGCGGGGGTCGCGATGGTGGTCGCGCTGACCTTCGCCCCGCATCTCATCGCCGACGTACAGCGGCTGCGCGCCGCCCGCCGTCTGCGCGGGCGCCCGGACCGGGGGCTGCGGGGCCTGTTCCAGGTCGGACTGCCGGTGCTGGAGGGCGCGTTGGAGCGCTCGGTCGCGCTGGCCGCCGCGATGGACGCGCGCGGCTACGGCCGTACCGCCCAGGTGCCCGCGCGCGTACGCCGTACGACGACCGCGCTCACCCTGGGCGGGCTGCTCGGGGTGTGCGCGGGCACGTACGGGCTGCTCACCGCCGAGGGCGGGGGGTACGGGCTGCCGCTGCTGCTCGCCGGGGCGCTGGCCGCGCTCGCCGGGCTGCGCCTCGGCGGCCGGCGGTCGCCGCGCACCCGGTACCGGCCGGCGCCGTGGGGGGTGCGGGCGTGGCTGGTGGCGGGGTCGGGCGCGGCCGTCGCCGCGCTGGTCGCGCTGGCCGCCGTACGCGATCCGGGCGCGCTGCATCCCGGTGTCGTCCCGCTGGCCGCCCCCGCGCTGCCGCTGTGGCCGGCCGCCGCCGTGCTGCTGGGGCTGCTGCCCGTGCTCGTCGTACCCCAGGACCGCAAGGAGCCGTCGTGATCCGCTTCGAGGATGTCTCCGTCACGTACGACGGGGCGGCCGGACCGACCGTCCAGGGCGTGGACCTCCAGGTGCCCGAGGGGGAACTCGTGCTGCTCGTCGGGCCGTCCGGGGTGGGCAAGTCGACGATCCTGAACGCGGTCAGCGGACTGGTCCCGCACTTCACCGGGGGCACCCTGCGCGGCCGGGTCACGGTGGCGGGCCGGGACACCCGGACCCACCGGCCGCGCGAACTGGCCGACGTGGTCGGCACGGTGGGCCAGGACCCGCTGGCACACTTCGTGACCGACACCGTGGAGGACGAACTCGCCTACGGCATGGAGTCGTTGGGCCTGCCTCCGGAGGTGATGCGGCGCCGGGTGGAGGAGACGCTCGATCTGCTGGGCCTCGCCGATCTGCGGGACCGTCCCATCGGCACCCTGTCGGGCGGCCAGCGCCAGCGGGTCGCGATCGGTTCGGTGCTCACCCCGCACCCCCGGGTGCTGGTCCTGGACGAACCGACCTCCGCGCTGGACCCGGCGGCGGCGGAGGAGGTCCTCGCGGTCCTCCAGCGCCTGGTGCACGACCTGGGCACCACGGTCCTCATGGCGGAACACCGGCTGGAGCGGGTCGTGCAGTACGCCGACCAGGTCGTCCTGCTGCCCGCGCCGGGCGCTCCCCCGGTGCTAGGTGCCCCGGCCGACATGATGGCCGTGTCCCCGGTGGTCCCGCCGGTGGTGGAGCTGGGCCGGCTGGCCGGCTGGAGCCCGCTGCCGCTGACCGTCCGGGACGCCCGGCGCAGGGCGGGGCCGCTGCGGGAGAGGCTGGCCGGCGCCGAGCGGAATCTCCCCCCGGTCGTCGCCCCGCCGCCCCGCCGTCGTTTCCGGCGCGCGGCCTCCCCCGCCGAGCCGCGGGTCGCCGAGGTCCGGGACCTCGCCGTGCGGCGGGGCCGGGTCGAGGCGCTGCGGGGCGTCGGCCTGACCGTCGGTCCCGGCGAGACCGTCGCCCTGATGGGCCGCAACGGCGCCGGGAAGTCCACCCTGCTCAGCTCCCTGGTCGGCCTGGTCGCGCCCACCGCCGGTTCCGTCCAGGTCGGCGGGGCCGCCCCGCACCGGCTGAGGCCCGCCGAACTGGTGCGCCGGGTCGGCCTGGTGCCGCAGGAGCCGCGCGATCTGCTGTACGCCGACACGGTGGGCGCCGAGTGCGTGGCCGCCGACAAGGACGCGGACACCGCCCCCGGCACCTGCCGGGCCCTGGTGTCGGAGCTGCTGCCGGGCATCACCGACGACGTCCATCCCCGCGACCTCTCCGAGGGCCAGCGTCTCGCCCTCGCGCTCGCCGTCGTCCTGACGGCGCGCCCCCCGCTGCTCCTGCTGGACGAGCCGACGCGCGGCCTGGACTACGCGGCCAAGGCCCGCCTGGTCGCCGTGCTGCGCGGGCTGGCGGCCGAGGGGCACGCCCTGGTGCTGGCCACGCACGACGTGGAGCTGGCCGCCGAGATCGCGCACCGGGTGGTGCTGCTGGCGGACGGCGAGGTGATAGCGGACGGCGCCACGGCCGACATCGTGGTGTCCTCCCCCTCCTTCGCGCCTCAGGTCACCAAGATCCTGGCCCCGCGGCCCTGGCTGACGGTGTCCGAGGTACGGAGGGCGCTGGCATGACCCGTACCGCTGTGCGGGCCGTCCGGCTCGGTCCCCGTTCCGTCGTCGCGCTCGTGCTGGTCGGCGCGGTCGGGGTGGCCGCGTTCGGGTGGCCGTTCCTCGCGCCGCCGGACTCGCGGGTGAGCGCGCACGCCGAGGACGCGCCCTGGCTGTTCGCGGGGCTGCTGGTGCTGCTGGTCGCGGTGGTGGCGGCGACCATCTCCGAGTCGGGGCTCGGCCCGAAGGCCGTCGCCATGCTGGGGGTGCTCGCGGCGACCGGCGCGGCCCTGCGGCCGGTCGGCGCGGGTACGGCGGGCATCGAGCCGATGTTCTTCCTGCTGGTGCTGAGCGGACGGGTGCTGGGGCCCGGCTTCGGCTTCGTGCTGGGCTCGGTGACGATGTTCGCGTCCGCGCTGCTGACCGGCGGGGTGGGGCCGTGGATGCCGTTCCAGATGCTGGCGATGGGCTGGTTCACCATGGGCGCGGGCCTGCTGCCGGGCGCCGCCCGCCTGCGCGGCCGGTCGGAGCAGGCGCTGCTGGCCTGCTACGGCTTCCTCGCGGCCTTCGCGTACGGCACGCTCATGAACCTGGCCGGCTGGCCGTTCATGGGCACCATGGCGTCGAACATCTCCTTCGACCCGCACGCAGCGGTCCCCGCCAACCTGGCCCGCTTCCTCGCCTACTGCCTGGCCACCTCGATGGGCTGGGACCTGGGCCGGGCCGTCTGCACGGTCGTCCTCACCCTGACCCTCGGCCCGGCCGTGCTGCGCGCCCTGCGCCGGGCCACCCGCCGGGCCGCCTTCGAGACCCCGGTCGCCTTCGACGCCCCCGGTGCGTGAGCCGGCCCACGTGACCGGGGTCACCTACGATCCCGGCTCGTAGACCGCGATGTCCCTTAAGCCTCTCCTTGCATTACCCCTGACCTGCGCTTTGAGAGCCGCGTCACACGACCGGGCATCACGGGTGTTCCGGCCGCAACTAGTAAAAGGGGGTATTGCGGGCGTTTAGGAAGCTTGCTTCTCTGAAGCCCGTCGCCGGGTGCCACGGCCCCCACGGGTCACGGCGCCGACGCATGCGGCCATCACGCGGAGCGTGCTGGGACGCGAACGGCGATCCACCGTCCCCGACGTAAGAGGTTCTTCGTGTCCTTCTCCGCCGTCCGCCGCGTGTTTTCCCCGAAGAACGCCGTCGCCGTGGCCGCCCTGGCCGCCGGTGTCGCCGGTGTCGTCCTCGGTGCCGCCCCCGCCCAGGCCGCGACGAGCCAGTCGCCGTCCTCGGCCCGGTCCGTCGCGCACAGGATGATCCCGGACGCCGCCCAGTACAACGCGTTCAGCAGGATCGTCGAGCACGAGAGCGGCTGGAACGTGGCGGCCAAGAACAGCTCCTCGGGCGCGTACGGACTGGTGCAGGCCCTGCCGGCCGCCAAGATGTCCTCCGCCGGCTCCGACTGGAAGACCAACCCCGCGACCCAGATCAAGTGGGGTCTCAACTACATGAACTCCCGCTACGGCAGCCCCGTGCAGGCGTGGAACTTCTGGCAGTCCAACGGCTGGTACTGAGCCGGCGCCCGCCCTTCCCGCCCTTTCCGCACCCTCGCCGGCGTTCGGCGAGGGTGCGCGTGTCCGCACCCGCCGCGCGCCACCCCCGTGGTCCACCGGTCCGGCCCCGGCTGACCCTGACGGCCGAAACGGCGCCGGTCGGTGCCTGGAGGGTGCGAACGCCAGATCGTCGAGGCGGGCGTGCAGCGCGGGGTACGACAGCAGCCACTCGCGGCGCCGGGACGGCAGGGAGAGGACGCCGTCGCCGGGCGCGGACAAGCTCCCGTACGGCTCGGGCGACCGCCGCCACGTCGTCGGTCCGGCCGTGGCCGAGGTGTCCGCCGGCCGGCGGTCGTGCTCCGTGTCCACCACACCCCATCGCCTCCCGCCCATCACGCCACCGGACGCCTTGCCCCATTGGTCCGGATGGCGACAGTCCGAAGGAAAGGCGGTTTCCGCCCCGGAGTGCGACATGGATCACAGTTCTGACGCGGGTCACGCCCGGCGAACAGGGCAGACGCACCAGCGTAGAGCGGGTTTCTTTGCAGAACGCAACATTCCACTTACGGGACGTAAGTGACCGAAACTCCCCTATCGTCTCTTTTCTGCCTGACGCACGTCATCGCCGTCGTCGTCCGGCGCTGCCCGTGTCCCCGTCGAAAGGCAGGCGAGTTCCGTCGTGGCCGCCACCGCTGTCAGTCCCCGTCCGAAGAGCCTTCGGACCTCGAAGACCCAGGCAGAGCCGACGGTCACCGATCCCGCACTCGTCAGGCGTGCCGTCAAGGCGGCCGCGCTGGGCAATGCGATGGAGTGGTTCGACTTCGGCGTCTACAGCTACATCGCGGTCACCCTGGGCAAAGTCTTCTTCCCTTCCGGAAACTCGACTGCACAGCTCCTCTCGACGTTCGGTGCCTTCGCCGCGGCCTTCCTCGTCCGTCCGCTCGGCGGTATGGTCTTCGGCCCGCTGGGCGACCGGGTGGGACGCCAGAAGGTCCTCGCCATCACGATGATCATGATGGCGGCGGGCACGTTCGCCATCGGCCTGATCCCGTCCTACGCCTCCATCGGCGTCGGCGCGCCGCTGCTGCTGCTGGCGGCCCGTCTGGTGCAGGGCTTCTCCACCGGCGGTGAGTACGCCGGTGCCTCGACCTTCATCGCCGAGTACGCCCCGGACAGGAAGCGCGGCTTCCTCGGCAGCTGGCTGGAGTTCGGCACGCTGGCCGGTTACATCGGCGGCGCGGGCCTGGTCACGCTGATGACGGCTCTGCTCTCCACCGACGACCTGCTCTCCTGGGGCTGGCGCGTCCCGTTCCTGATCGCCGGTCCGATGGGCGTCATCGGCCTGTACCTGCGGCTGCGCCTGGAGGAGACCCCGGCGTTCGCCGCCGAGGTCGAGAAGGCCGGGACCGAGCGGCCGAAGGTGCCGCTGCGCGAGATGGTCACCGGCCAGTGGAAGTCGCTGCTGCTGTGCGTGGGCCTGGTGCTGGTCTTCAACGTCACCGACTACATGCTGCTGTCGTACATGCCGAGCTTCCTCACCAGCGAGCTGAAGTACGACGAGACGCACGGTCTGCTGGTCGTCCTCGGTGTGATGGCCGTGATGATGATCGTGCAGCCGTTCGCGGGCGCCCTGACCGACCGTGTCGGCCGCCGTCCGGTGATCGCCGCCGGCTGCGCGGGCTTCCTGTTCCTGTCGGTCCCGGCGCTGCTGCTGATCCGCCAGGGCAGCCTGCCGGCCGTCGCGCTCGGCATGGGGGCGCTGGGACTGCTGCTGGTCTGCTTCACCGCGGCCATGCCCGCCGCCCTGCCCGCGCTGTTCCCGACCCGGGTGCGCTACGGCTCGCTGTCGATCGGCTTCAACGTCTCGGTGTCCCTGTTCGGCGGTACGACCCCGCTGGTGGTCACCGCGCTGATCGGGGCGACCGGCAACCTGATGATGCCCGCGTACTACATGATGGCAGCCGCCGTCATCGGTGGTTTCGCGGTGTGGCGGATGACCGAGTCGGCCAACCGTCCGCTGCCGGGCTCCCCGCCCGCGGTGGAGGCCGGGAAGTAGGAGCACGGAGCAGCGGCTTCCTCCGCCGAGGCGGGCGCGGGAACGGGACGGCCGGTCCCCGCGCCCTCCTCCGTTTCTGCCCGCCTCCGTGGCGCGGCGCTGGGATCATGCCCGGGGAGCACCATGGACCCTGGCAGAGGCTTTGCGCGGACACTCGGGAAAGGCAGCACACGCATGAGCGAGTCGCAGCTGTGGGACGACGTCGACCTCTACTTCACCAGCCGTCTCGCACCGGACGACGAGGCCCTGCGGGCGGCCCTGCGCGACTCGGACGCGGCCGGTCTGCCGCCCATCGCCGTGACGCCCACCCAGGGCAAGTTCCTCCAGCTCCTGGCGCAGATCCAGGGCGCCCGGACGGTGCTGGAGATCGGCACCCTGGGCGGTTACAGCACCATCTGGCTGGCCCGTGCCCTCCCGGCGGACGGCCGCGTGGTCACGCTGGAGCACAGCCCGGAACACGCCGACGTGGCCGTCCGCAACATCGCGCGGGCGGGCCTGGACCGGATGGTGGACGTGCGGGTCGGCCCGGCCCTGGACTCCCTCCCCCAGCTCGCCGACGAGAACCCGGCCCCCTTCGACCTGGTCTTCATCGACGCCGACAAGGGGAACAACCCGCACTACGTCGAGTGGGCGCTGCGCCTCTCCCGCACCGGCAGCCTGATCGTCCTCGACAACGTCGTCCGTGGCGGCCGTGTCGCCGACGACACCAGCACCGACCCCGCCGTCACCGGCACCCGCACCGCCATCGACCTCATCTCCAGCCACCCCCGCCTCACCGGCACCGCCCTCCAGACGGTGGGCCCGAAGGGCTACGACGGCTTCGCGCTGGCGCGTGTGGTGGAGTAGCCGGCTCACGGCTCGTGGTAGAAGCCCACGTTGACGCTGCGAGGGGCCGTACGGTCCTGGATCACGACCTCGCCGGAGGCTCCCCGGGGCAGGCGGATCGAGCCGCCGTAGGGGACGGTCTGCGCGTACTCGCCGACCGTGAGGCGGACCTCGGAGGAGGGGTCGGGCTGGGAGCCGCGCAGCCAGGAGAGCTGCCAGCCGCCGTCCGGGCCGCAGCGGAACTCCAGGTGGACACGGGACACGAAGAGCCAGTCCTGCGGGGTGACCAGCCGGCACACGGCACCGTCCCGGCCGACCCGCAGCGCCGCGCCCGGTTCGCTGGGTTCCTCGGCCATGGTCATGCCGGCCGTGGCACCCGCTTCCTCGCTGGAGACGGCGGCCATGGTGAGTTCGAGCACGCGTGTTCCCCCTGAAGGCTCCTGGTGCGGACCCGAGATCGCCGCACCGCCGCCGCATGATAGAACGCCCGGCTCGCCCACGTCCGGCACAATGGGGCTCATGACCGAGCGAAAGCCACCGGGTGTCCCGTTCGAGTCCTGGGTCGACCACCAGATCGCCGCCGCGCAGCGCCGGGGCGAGTTCGACGGGCTGCCCGGCTCGGGCGAGCCGCTGCCCGCCGGACTCGACGGCGCGTACGACGAACTGTGGTGGGTCAGGCGGAAGATGGCCCGCGAGGGCCTGGCCGTACTGCCCCCTTCGCTCGCCCTGCGCAAGGAGGCTGAGGACGCGCTCGCGGCGGCGTACACGGCTCCCTCGGAGCGGGCCGTGCGGGAGATCATCACCGCGGTCAACGTCAAGATCCGGGACATGATGTTCCGTCCCCTGCCGGGCCCGCCGCTGGGGAAGAAGCCGTACGACGTGGACGAAGTCGTGGCAGAGTGGCGGCGCCGGAGGGGCACCGACGCCTGAATGCGCTTGCCCGCGCCCCGCGCACCCCGCTGGGATGGCCCGCATGACGACGTGGACCATCGCCCCGGAACCGTACGACTCCCCCGTGGCCGCCGCCCTCTGGCGGGCCTACTGCACCGAGGTCAGCGACCGCTGGTACCTCCTGCACGAGGGCCACCGCACGGACCCGGCCGAGCTGGAGCGGGAGATCGCGGCCTACACCGGCGCCGAACTCACCAGGCCGAAGGGCGAGTTGCTGGTGGCCCGGTACGGTGGCGCCCCGGCCGGCTGCGCGGGCGTACGCCTCCTCGCCCCGGACACCGCGGAACTGACCCGCGTCTTCCTGTACGAGGACCTGCGCGGCCGGGGCGGCGGCACCCCGCTGGTCCACGCCGCCGAGGACGCCGCCCGCGCGCTCGGTGCCCGCCGGATGATCCTGGACACCCGCACCGACCTCGTGGCGGCCCGCGCCCTGTACGCCCGGCTCGGCTACACGGAGACCGAGCGGCACAACGAGGACCCGTACGCGGAGCACTGGTTCACCAAGGACCTCAGCCCGGCTCACGCACCGCTCCGCCCTGCGGCCGCTCCCGCGCGGAGCCGCACAGCTCGGCGGTGAGTTCCTGCACCAACCGCACCAGGTCCGTGGGCCGTCCGGGCTCCCACCAGTCCCCCAGCAGCCTGGACAGGGAGTCCTCGCGGGCCCCGGCCAGCCGACCGGCGAGACGAGCACGCCCCCACCGACGCGCTCACCCCGCCGCACTTCGTCGGCTGCGCCATGCGTGTCCAGGGCCACGAAGACCTCCCGCGCCTCGGATGCCCGGCTTCCATGGTCGGCTGCGGGGGCGGCCACGGCCTGCCGGCGCGGTGACGGACGAAGCCGTGCGAGAGGCGGGAATCCAGGGCCCTGCGGGATGGCGGGCCCGGCCTTCCGTACGACCGAATGGGGGACGAGTCGTGTGTCGGCCCGATCAGCGCGTGGGACCGCGAG
Organism: Streptomyces sp. NPDC058459; assembly: GCF_042721685.1. NCBI lineage: Bacteria > Bacillati > Actinomycetota > Actinomycetes > Kitasatosporales > Streptomycetaceae > Streptomyces > Streptomyces sp. NPDC058459. The sequence continues at coordinate 22,310 of NZ_JBHXLV010000086.1, forward strand.
CCGCGAGCACCGGAATGGAGGCGATCTTCTCTGCGTCCAGGTGCTCCCAGATCAGCCCGGACGGCCGGTGAGGCGAGGCGCAGGTGATGATCTCGTCCGGCGTCACGATCACATCGACGCCGACGTCGTGCATGGTCGCGGGAAGTTCCTCGTCGAGGACCTGACGCGCGTGCACGGTGGTGACGACGACGGTGTGGTCACCGATGAGCCCTGCCTCGACGAGGAAGGCGAATTCCAGATCGGAGTAACCGGCGCCCTTGCCGATACGCACCCCGGCCCGGTTCACGGCGACGCTTCCCAGCACGACCATGTCCACGGGGCGCAGGGCGTCCACAGCCACCTTGGGGGCGATGACGGCGGCGACCCGACTGGAAGCCGCTTCGTCCGGCGGGACGGTCAGGGCCGCGGGGTCGAGCAGATAGAAGGGGCGGCGGTCGGCGAGCCTGGGCACGGCCATGAAGACGGTCTTGCCTTCGGTCAGCGCGAGAGCACGCACCGGGAGTTGGGCTTTGTCGGGCACGGACTTGATCACCCTGGCCTGCTTCCAGGCGGACAGTCCACCGAGCGCGGCGGCCGCCTGCCGCGACCCGACGAAGTACGGGATCCGCCCGTGCGCGGTGTCGTCGTGGACGGCGCCGCTCGCGTCCAACGCGTCCCAGACGCGTTCGCGCACGCGCTGCTTCTCGCGGTCCACGTCCCTGAACATCCGGTCGTCTTTCATGCCGCCTCCATCAACGCGAACAGCCGATCCTCACAGCGCTCCACCGCCCATTCCGCGATGGCGCGTCACGAGATCGAGTCGGCCCAGGAGAAGGAAAACGCCATGTAACGCTCAACCGTCCGGAACTTCTCAGGCGGTCCCGGACCGACCCCCGCGGACCTGGCCCACCGTGAGCTGAATGCGGCCGTCGGGCAGCGCCGTGACCCGGACCTGGGTCAGGTCCCGTACCGTCGCGTCCGGTGCGTGGTGCGCGGCGCGGGGGCCGATGCCCAGCACGCGCATGCCGGCCGCGCGGCCCGCGGCGATGCCCGCGCCGGAGTCCTCGAGGACCACGCAGTCGGCGGGGTCGACGCCGAGTTCCGCCGCGCCCTTGAGGAAGCCCTCGGGGTCGGGCTTGCTGGCGCCGACCGACTCGGCGGTGACGCGGACCTCGGGGAGGGGGAGGCCCGCGGCGGTCATACGGGCCGTGGCGAGGGCCGCGTCGGCGGAGGTGACCAGGGCGTGCGGGGTGCCGGTGAGGGCGGCGAGGAAGGCGGTGGCGCCGGGGACCTCGATCACGCCGTCCAGGTCGGCGGTCTCCTCGGCGAGCATGCGGGCGTTGTCCGCGAGGTTCTGCTCGACCGGGCGGCCGGGGAGCAGCAGCGCCATGGAGGCGTGCCCCTGCCTGCCGTGCACGACGCTCATCACCTCGTCGCCGTCGAGCCCCTGGGCGGCCGCCCAGCGCCGCCAGACGCGCTCGACCACGGCGTCGGAGTTGACGAGGGTGCCGTCCATGTCGAGCAGGAGGGCGCGGGCGGTGAGAACGACGGGCTCGGTGGCCATCGGCAGCTCCAAGGACGCGAGGCCCCTGTGGGAGAGGGCCCGGAAGGGGGACAAGGCGGCCCCGCCCGCCGGTCGGGGAAGCGGGCGGGAGCCACTTTGTTTCCCTACGGTACAAAACGCGGGCCGCATCCCGCCACCACACCTCCCGCCGAGCGGCGCCGGCCCCGGCCGGCCCACACAGGCCCTGGCTAGCCGGTGATCGCCTCGTACAGGCTCCACACGCCGAGGCCGACCATCAGCAGGGCCGCGATCTGGGTGATCAGCTTCAGCGGTACCCGCTTCATCAGGGCCTTTCCGCCGACGATGCCGAGGCCGGCCACCGCCCACAGGCCGAGCACCGCGCCGAGGCCGACCGAGAGCGGGTCGTCGTAGCGGGCGGCGAGGTTGGCGGTCATGATCTGGGTGAGGTCGCCGAACTCGGCGACCAGGATGAGCATGAAGCCCGTACCCGCGACCCTCCAGAAGGACTGGTCGGCGGGCTTCTTGATCTCCTCCTCGCCCTCGTCCCGCTTCAGCAGCAGCACGGCTGCGCCGCCGAGGAAGAGGACGCCGGTGAGGGCGTGCACGATCTGCTGCGGCAGCAGGGTCAGTACGCTGCCCGCCGCGACGGCCAGCACGACATGCACGAGGAAGGCGGCGGCGACGCCGACGAAGACGTACGAGGCGCGGTAACGGGTGCCGAGGACGAGGCCGGCGAGCGCGGTCTTGTCCGGCAGTTCGGCAAGGAAGATGACGCCGAAGACGAGCGCCGTCACGGTGATGCTGATCAAGGTTCCTCGATCGGTCGGGGCCGCCCCGCCGAGAGTGCGCGTCTGACGCGTGGGACACCTCGGCACGGCAGCACACTGGGCACCCGCGCCGAGGGGCGCGGGCGTGCACTGCTTGCCGAAGGTCTCGCTGGCGGGTCCCACGGGACTCCGCCTCCGGGCGCCGGCTCAGGCTCGCTGAGCAGTATGTCGACGGTCCGGCGAAGAGCTACTCCCCTTCTGCACCGCCCATGGTACGGGACGTGAAAGTTCCGCCTTGAACCTTGTCGTGTCATGGACGCGCCATTAGCTTCTCACCGGGCGCTCACCCCACCGCAACGCCGCCCGGCGAGCATTCCCCTGCCCGCGCGCCAAAACACCCACCCCACGAGGGAGTTCACATGTTCCGCATGTCCCTTTCGTCTCGGTTCTACGCGCGTCGACGGCTCGGGGTCGTCGCCGCTGCCACCGGCCTGCTCGCCTCCGCCGCCCTGTTCAACTCGCCGAGCGCCTCGGCCGCCCTGCCCACCCCGGTCAGCGGCGCCACCGCCCGCGGCTACCTCTCCCAGCTCACCGTGGCCACCGAGAACCGGACCGGCTACAAGCGGGACCTGTTCCCGACCTGGATCACGATCAGCGGCACCTGCAACACCCGCGAGTACATCCTCAAGCGGGACGGTACGAACGTCGCCACCGACTCCGCCTGCGTGGCGACCGGCGGCAGCTGGTACTCCCCGTACGACGGCGCGACCTGGGGCGCGGCCTCCGACGTGGACATCGACCACCTGGTATCCGTAGCCGCGACGATCTGAATCAGTACTTTTGCAGTTCAAAACGTCAGCGCCATACCGCCGACGAGTGGCGGCTGAGAGATGATCACGGGGAAACTTCACGCGCACGAGCCGAAGAGCCCGCCAAGGCCCACTGAGCTCAGGGCGACCACAC
>NZ_JBHXLV010000087.1:0-25368 GCF_042721685.1 Streptomyces sp. NPDC058459
GACGGGCGGGGGCCTCGCATGGGGTGCTGCTAGATCCAGTCGTCGGGCCATCCGGCACGGTTGAGGAACTTGTCCGGCGGGAGTTCCAGGCTGGCCAGGGTCTCGGTGCCAGCCTCTGCGATGGCGCGGACGTACTCAACGTCTCCCGTCACCAGCGTGTACTTGTCGCCGTTCTCGTCGGTGGCGAGGAGCATCCCGTAGCCGTCCGGTACGGGGTTGAGTCCTGCGACCTTGCAGACCCGGCGGTAGGCGGCCGTACCCCCCAAGTCCTGCGGCGTGGCGAAGGCGAACTCTTTCGGTGTGAGCATGGGCTTCTCTCCTCTACAGCTCGTGCTTGACGGCGTCCCAGACTTCGCGGGCGCCGAGGACGAAGGCGTCGTTGTGTTCCTCTTGGTACTTCGGGTCGTAGCTGTTCTCCACCTCCGCGTAGAACTCTGCGATGCCGGCGGTGGAACCAACCCCGTGTTCGTAGGCTTCGCCGTCTCCCTCGGCCACCTTTCGCAACTCGCTGGCTGTGGCGTACTCCTTGGCCCACAGGATTCCCAGCTCGCGCCCCTCGTCTACGTGGTGCTGTCGTTCCTCGTCCTGCGTGCCGCGCAGCCGTTCAACGACTGCCTGCATGTCGCTCATGATCTGCTCCTTCTTCTCGGCGAGGTCTACGGCCTTCCGCAGCGCGTCCTGGCAGATCGAGGAGATCGGCAGGTCTCGGGCGCGAACCTGTTCGGCGAGTCCGTCAGGCACGGAGATGTTCATTCGCATGGCGAAGCCCCTGCGTTCGGGTGTGTAACGCTTACACACTCAGGATTACACAACGAGTGTGTAATCAGCAAGCGTGTTGGTGGACTTGGGATCTGACTCCCGATAACGTTCCTTCTCATGAACCAGAGTTCCGAGATCGCTGTACCCCGCAACGGTCCGTCAGGGATCGTCTCCAACGCCACCCCCGCCCTCTCGGGCGCCGCCCGCGCCGCACTCGACGCCGGCACCGCCGACTCCACCCGCCGCGCCTACTCCAACGACTGGGCGCAGTTCGCCACCTGGTGCGCCGCCACCGGACACTCCCCACTCCCTGCGGCGCCCGAAACGGTTGTTGAATACACAGCCGCACTCACGACCGCACCCCGCCCGAAGACCGGCCGGCCGTACTCGCCGAGCAGTATCGAGCGCGCCATCGCAGCGATCCGCACCGCGCACTCCGCCGCGAACGTCACCCCGCCCAGCACGAAGGGCGCGCGGATCGTCCTGCGCGGCTACCGCGACCAGCTCGCCCGCGCCAAGGACCCCGCCGCCAAGCCCCGGAAGGCGCAGCCCGCCGTACCCACGGTGCTCCGGACGATGCTCGCCACTCTCGACCGCACGACGCTGATCGGGAAGCGCGACGCCTCCCTCCTGCTGCTCGGCTACGCCACGGCGGCCCGCGTCTCCGAACTGGTCGCGCTCGACTTGGCCGACGTCCCCGAAACGGAACAGGGCATCGAGGCATCGGTGTACCGCCGGAAGATCAAGGCATACACGGACGCCGCCGTGCCCTACGGCAGCAACCCGACCACCTGCCCCGTGCGCGCGGTCCGCGCCCTGCGGGAGGCCCTGGCGGAAGAGGGCCGAGTAGACGGGCCGTTGTTCGTCCGCATCGACCGGCACGGCCGCGTGGCTCCGCCCATGTACCGGCGAGGCAAGGTGATCGGCGACCCCGAGGGACGGCTCACCGCGCAGGCCGCCGCGCAGGTCGTTGAGCGGGCCGCCGCTGCCGCCGGCCTCGAAGGCGACTGGTCCGGGCACTCCCTGCGCCGCGGCTTCGCCACGGCCGCCCGCAAGGCTGGGCACGACCTGATCCGCATCGGCCGGCACGGCGGATGGGCCGACGGCAGCAAAGCCCTGCTCGGCTACTTCGAGGACGCCGACAAGTGGGAGGACAACCCCGTCGCCGGTACGGGCCTGTAGCCCTAACGCAGCACGAAGCCCCCACCGTTGGCGCTGTCCATTCGGTGGGGGCTTCGTCGTTCGGCGTGCGTAGCCAGCAGGCGCGAACGGAATGCGCAGCAGATTACGCCCCGCCGCTGACAGCGGGCTCGTCGTCGACCGCGGCCGACCGCAGGACCGCATCGGTCCACGGGTCCAAGCCCAGGGCTCGCGATACGCGGTCCGCCATCGTCGCGGACGGTGGCCGCACTCCGTCCTCAAGGTCGGTCACCCATGGATGGCTGCGGCCGACTGCCCGGCCGAGCGCACGTGCGGACATGCCGGCTCGGTAGCGGGCGGCACGAATCATGTCGCCGTACCCCACGGGGAGTGGCGCGCGGTGCAGTGCTGATGTAGATGCCATACCCCACAGCATCGACTAGGTGATGAATCCAAGGCAAGAACCCATGCGCGCCTTCGATTCCAAGGCGCATTGGCGTATGGTGACAAGTAGGCGACCTAGCTAGTCCCTGAGCCAACCGTGATGGGAAGCCCAGGACCAGCGCCCGGTGAACCGTGATGGGACATCGAGCACACACAGACCCGAGCCACCTGTGGGGCCGTCCCGCCCATCCATAACGTCCCGCTCGGGAGTCCCGCCGTGCGCCAGTTCTCCGGCCCCCGCCTCCGCACCCAGCGCCGCCGCGCCGGCCTGTCGGTGGCACAGCTCGCCTCCCACATCGGACGCTCAACGTGGGCGGTGTACCACTACGAAGCCGGAGCGGTGCAACCCAGCATCGCCGTGGCAGACACCCTCGCGGACACCCTCGGCGTGCAGCTGGACGCACTGCTTGCCGAGGAGTCCACGGCCTCCGCCAGCACCCGGACGGCGGTCGCCTGATGCCGGGCCAATTCCGCATCGCCGAGGGGTACGTCGAGGTCACCGCCGACGAGTCCGGCTACGACCGTGCCATGGACCGGCTGAAGTCGAAGAAGAACGAAGTCCGTATTGGGGTCCAGGTCGATGACCGAGAGGCCCGCGCCCGGCTCGACCGGATCGCTCGCGGCCTGTTCGCCAACGTCCGACTGAAGGTCGACGACTCCGCCCTCAGGCGCCTTCGCCTGAAGGACATCGAGGTCGCAGTAGTCCCCACCATCCGTGACGCCGCGCTCCGCACCGTGCAGGGCCAACTAGACCGGCTCACCGCCGACCGCGTCGTCAACATCCGTGCGACCGCAGACACTCGTGTTGCCGCCGATGAGATCCGCAACCTCACCCAGCGCCGCAAGGTCAACATCGGCATCGATGTCGACACCCGGGTTGCCGCCGACAGTCTGGCGAACCTCACCCGCCGCCGCACCATGACCGTGCAGGCCCGCGCCGACACCGAAGCCGCCAACACCTCCCTGCGGTTCCTCACCCGCGACCGCAACGTCAATATCCGCACCCGCCTCTCAGGGATCGGCGGCCTGGCCAGCCTCGGCAACGACGCCAGCAGCAGCGCCGGCGGGATCGGTGTGCTGTCGTCCAGCATCGCCAAGATCGCCGCCCTGGTCGTCGGTGCCCTGCCCACCATCGCCTCGCTCGGGCAGTCCCTCGCCGCGATGGGGCCCGCCGCAGCACTGGCCGCGCCCGCAGTCCTGTCGCTGGCCGCCGCATTCGCCGCGGTCAAGCTGGGGTTCAGCGGCATCGGTGGCGCATTCAAGGCAGCGTTCGCGCCGGCGGAGAAGTCCGCGGCAGCTGCGGAGTCGGCGACGCGGAAGGTAGAGAACGCGCAGCGCTCGCTCGCGAAAGCCCAGCAGGCGGTGCGGGACGCAGAGGTCAACGCGGCTGAGGCCAGGGTGCGGGCGGCACGGGAGATCCAGGACGCGCAGCAGAACCTGAAGGACACAGTCGAGGACACAGCCGAGGCGAACGTCCGGGCGGCGCGGGATGTCCAGGATGCGCAGCAGGAGTTGCGAAACACAGTCCAGGATGTGGCCGACGCGCAGCGGCGTGCGGCGGAGCAGGTGGAGCAGGCGGAACGCGACCTCGCCGACGCCCAGCGCGACGCCCGGCGTGCGCAGCAGGATCTCAACGACGCCCGGAAAGAAGCCGCAGAAGACCTCCAAGACCTCAACAACCGGCTGGCCGAAGCCCAGCTAGATCAGCGGCAGAAGGTTCTCGACCTCCAGGACGCGGAGAAGGATCTCGCAGCGGTCAAAGCCAAGGGGGCCGCCGCGTCGCAGTCGGACCTCGACAAGGCGCAGCTCCGCTACGACCAGGCCGTGCAGGCCCTGTCGGAGCAGAAGACCGAGACCGCCCGACTTCAGGAGCAGACCGACGCTGCGAACGCCGCCGGTGTCGAGGGCTCCGAGAAGGTCACCAAGGCGAAGGAAGACATCGCTGACGCCGACGAGAAGGTCCGGGACAAGACCAAGGAGCTGAAGGACAGCCAGACCGAAGCCGCGAAGGCCGCCACTGACGGGGCGCAGCGTGTCGCGAAAGCCCAACGGGATGTCGCAGACGCCCAGTCCGCCGCCGCGAAGACCGCTGAGGACGGCGCCGAGCGCGTCGCCAAGGCGCAGCGCGACGTAGCTGACGCACAGGCCGCCGCAGCGAAAGCCGCCGTGGATGGGGCCCGGCAGATCGCAGACGCTCAGGACGCCGCACGGCAGGCAGCCGAGGCGCTGGCGGACGCACATCGATCAGGGGCACAGGCAGCGGACAAGGTCGGCGACGCCATGGCCAAGCTCGCCCCCAACGCGAGGGCGTTCGTGTCCGCCGTCCTCGCACAGCGTGAAGCCTGGCGGGCCCTGAAACTGGACGTCCAGAACACCCTCTTCAGCGGGCTGGGCCAGAAGTTCACGCAGATGTCGACGGCGATCCTGCCGTCCCTCCGGCAGGGCCTCACGGGTACGGCCGGCGTGCTGAACCTGATGGCCCGGAACGCGATGGGCGCGGTCACCAATCTGGGGAAGACCGGCCAGCTCAAGCAGCTTTTCGCGGGGCTCAACGACGGGCTGAAGCCGCTGTCGAAGGTGCCGGGCCAGTTCATCACCGGTCTGGCGCAGATCGGGATCGCAGCTGCGCCCGCGTTCAAGCGGGTGACCACGGCGGCGGGCGGATTCTTCGCCCGGATCTCCAAGCAGATCGATACGGCGGCGAAGAACGGCCACCTGGAAAAGATCATCGACCAGGCTCTCAACGTCGCCAAGCAGTTCGGGCACCTGATCGGCGACATCTTCGGCACGATCGGCAACGTCATGAAGGCCGCAGGCAATGCGGGCGGCGATGTCCTCGGCAGCCTCGGCGCCGTCTTCAAGGAGCTACGCCGGATCACCGCGATGCCTGAGGTGCAGAAGGCGCTAAGCACGATCTTCACGGCGGTCAACGCCATCGCCAAGCTGGTCGCCGGAACCCTCGGGCAGGTGATCCAGGCGGTGCTGCCGCTGCTGGCTCAGCTCGCGCCGTTTGTCACTCAGCTCGCCGGCAAGCTAGGTCCGGTCATCGGCGAGTTGCTGGGGTCTCTTGGCAAGGCGCTCACCCCGATCATGACGGCGCTGTTGCCTGTCTTGGGTGAGGTCGGGGACGTCCTCGTTGATGTCGTTAAGATGCTCACGCCGCTGCTGGAGCCCATCGGGAAGCTCATCGGCGCCATCCTCAAGGCCGTCGCCCCGTTCATCACGTTGGTGGGCGCGAACCTGAAGACGCTCATTGGGGCGCTCGTCACGGGCCTGACCCCGGTCATCAACGCGCTGATCCCTGCGGTGGGCCAGTTCGGGCAGATGTTCGCGCAGATGGCACCCATGTTTGCGCAGGTGTACCCGGCGCTCCTGCCGCTGATCCCGCCGCTGGCGCAGCTCTCGGTGTCGCTGCTGAGCTTGGCGATGCAGGTGATCACGCCACTGATGCCGTTGATCGTGAAACTCTCAGGGCTGCTAGCGGGCGCGCTGGCGTCGTCGCTGGGTGCGATCGTTCCGAGGATCAACGAGGTGATCGGCGGGTTCACGCACTTCGTGAACCGCACGTCCCAGGCGGTCAAGTGGGTGATCGACAAGTTCAAGCACCTGTACGACGTCCTTGTCGGGCACAGCATCATCCCGGACCTAGTCAAGGCGATCATCTCGTGGTTCACCAAGCTGTGGACGAAGGCGAAGGAGATCTTCAACAGCCTGAAGAACTCCGTGGTAGACACCTGGAACCGCCTATGGAAGGCCGTCACGGACCGGTGGAACGGCTTCTGGTCCGGACTGAGGAACTCCATGAGCAACAGCAAGAGTTGGATTGGCAACTGGGTGTCGGGGCTGCGTACCTCGGTGACGAACACCTGGAACAGCCTGTGGAACGGGGTCTCCTCCAAGCTGTCGAGCGGCCTGTCGACCCTGAGGAGCAAGCTCAGCGACTTCAAGACGTGGATGCTCAACGCGGTCAAAGCCCTGCGGGACGGCACCGGCAACCTGTGGTCGGGTATCCAGTCCCGGTTCTCCGGGCCCGTGAAGTGGGTGATCTCCCACGTCTACAACTCCGGCATCCGCCGGATGTGGAACACCATCGCCGGGAAGATCAACAGCAAGCTGACGCTCCCCTCCATCTCACTGGGCTTCAACAAAGGCGGCATCGTCCCCGGCAAGCGCAGCAACAAGGACACCGTCCCGGCCATGCTCGCTCCCGGTGAGCGCGTGCTGTCGAACGCTCAGGTCGACCACCTGGGCGGCCACCGAGGTATCGACGCGATCCTCGGCAAGGATCGCACGACAGGGACGGGCGGGAACCCCACCAGTGCGCAGGAGCGCAAGCGTCACCAGCCCGCGCGTGGCTTCGCGGACGGCGGTGTCATCGGGAAGGTGACCAGCTCCATTGGCGGGGCTGTGAGCGGCGCCGCGTCGTGGGCGAAGGATCTCGTCATCGGCGGCCTGAAGGATGCGGCGAGCAAGGCTCTGCGCAGCCTGGTGCAGCCGCTCATCAACCAGATCCCCGGCTCGGGTATCGGCAACTTGCTGCGCGGTCTCGCCAACAAGGCCGTGGGCGGGATGATGGGCTGGTTCGGCAACGAGGACAAGAAAGCGGTCGGCGGGCCGGCCGTACAGCGCGCCCTGTCGTGGGTACGGACGCAGGCGGGCAAGCCTTACCAATGGGGCGGAAACGGGAACCCTAGCTTCGATTGCTCGGGTCTGGTCTCTGCCGTGGAGTCGGTGATCCGTGGCGAGTCCCCGCACCGGCGTTGGGCTACTGGGGCGTTCGGTGCGACGGCACCCTCGGGCTGGGTAAGGAACCTGAACAGCCCCTTCATGATCGGTATCACGAATGCGGGCGTGGGCCACACGGCGGGCACGCTGGCCGGGGTGAACGTCGAGTCGCGGGGCGGTGACGGCATCGTCGTCGGAAAGCGTGCCCGCGGCTACAACGACTCCCTGTTCACCAGCCGATGGGGGTTCGCGCCGGCCACCAAGTACGACAGCGGCGGCCTGCTTCAGCCTGGCGCCACGATGGTGATGAACAAGACCGGCCAGCCTGAGGCGGTGCTCACCCCCTCGGAGCGGGAGGCGTTCCAGAGCTTGGTTCGGCAGGGCGGCGGGGTGTCCGTGGAACTGAACATGACGGTCAACTGCCTGACCCTCCCGTCCCCGGCAGAGCGGCGCAGGTTCGCCAAGGACATGGCTGACGACATGAAGGAAGCTATCCGCAAGGTCGAGAAGGCGAGGGCCTGATGGACCCCAACGAGTTCGACGCTGAGACGCTGGACGCCCTCGCGCACTGGCCGGTGTGCGAGGCCGGCTACGGGTTCACGCGGGCCGTGTGGCGGGACGTGAGCCTGACGGCGGCGTGGCCTCACGTGGACCCGCTGCTGCGGCGCTGCTGGGCTCAGACGTGGCTACAGGACCAGCGGGACGTGGCGCGCGAAGACGGCTACGACCCGGACGACGTTGTCGAGGCGTTCACCGCGGACAGGCCAGTCCATTCGCTGTGGCCGGTGTTCGAGGAAGTGCAGCTTGCGTCTCTCCACGGCTGGGTGCAGGGGGTCCACGAGTGGGGGCCGACTGCGGAGCACAAGCCTGTTGGTCTAGATCTAGAACTGGTCTACATGGTGCCGCGCCCCGCGAGTGGCAACGTCGTTCCCGAGGGCGGAGCGTGGATGCCGCTGCTGATGCGGTACGACCCGGTCGCGGGGTGGCGGGTGCTGAACTTCCTCGCGGAGATCGTGCCCGAGCCCGGCTGGCCCCCACGCCTGCAAGACGCCAACTAGCTGGGGTCCGTGACGTACCAGCACGCTGGCCGCCGCCAGGGGTGTCCGCAGCCGTGGACACCCCGCACCCCGCTGAGGTACTCGTCAGTGAGTACCTCCCCGCGGTGGGTCCGGAAGCTGGACGTGCGTCTCACACGTCCAGCCCTCTGACCAGTAACTTTGCTCGATCGGGCAAAGTTCGCGGGTGCGGTCATCGTTGGGGAGACGGAGTGCCATGGTGGCAGTCCATCCCTCTGACCAGTGCCTTCGCGCCTGCGGAGGAATGTCGGAACTGAGGTCCTTGAAGGACCTCTCTCGCAGAAGACCCGCGCACGCGAGCGTGGCTTCGATCGAAAGCCTCCCGGTGTCGGGAAGCTTCCAGAGGACGCGCGCGGGCATGGCTTGGTCATTTGTGAGGTCACCGGAGGACCTCACAAACGCTCACCCTCGCGCCTGCGGAAGCGACCCTGCATTGTTGTCGATGGCGACAAAAATTGACGGCTGGACCCTCGCGCGCGAACGTGACGTTGAGGAGGACACTGTGTCCTCCTCAAGGTGGCTCTGCGGGATCAGTGCAGGGCTTCGATGGCCTTCACGATCAGGGCCCGCGCCTCTGCCCCGTACACAGCCATGCCGCGCAGCTCCTCGAAAGCCCTTATGTACAAGGCGATCTCAGAGGGCTGGGTGATGTTCACTTCGGCGGACAGGCACTCCACCGACACAAGGGTGTCGTCGTACATGTGGAACGTCTCGACGGGCCACTGCCGACGCTCGCGGGTCGCCTTGGGGATGATGCCCAGCGACACCAGCGGCAGCGCCCCAGCCGTCAGCAGATAGCCGAGCTGCGCCGCCATGGCGTCCGCATCGCCCATCTGCGGGTACAGCACGGACTCCTCGACCAGCATCACGAAGCGGTGCCCCGGCTCATGGATGATGCGCGAGCGTTCAACGCGGGCGGCTGCGGCGGCGGCACCGTCGTTAATGGGGATGCCGCGGAAGTCAGCGATGCTGCTCAGCAGAGCGGCAGCGTACCCCTCGGCCTGGAGCAGGCCGGGGACCATGGTCGAGGAGTAGACCCGGAACAGTCTGGTGTCGTGAAAGAGCCGCACGGCGCTGTCCTGAAGTTGCTTCATGCCACGCCGGACCTGGTGCCGCCACTCGCTGTACAGGGACTCGGCGTTCAGCGACTGGGTGACCAAGTCCTGCGCCTGATCGGACGCCCCGCACGCGCCGGCCCAGGCTCGTATGTCCTTCGCCGAGGGCGCGGTGACGGCGTTCTCGATGCGGGATGTCTTGGAGTGGTGCCATCCGCACTGGCCGGCCAGCTCTACGACGGTCAGCCCGGCGTTTTTGCGGAGGTCGCGGAGCCGGAGGGCGACGACTTCGCGCGCGGCCTGAGCCGAGGACGACGGGGATAGGGGCATGAGCTGGCCTGACCGATGCTGGCTTACTGGATCTTGTACTGGTCGTGCGGGACGGCCCTTGACCAGACCGCTTCGAAGGCTTCCGCACACAGCTTGGCGGCGGCAGGGTCGGCCGTGATCTCTTCGCCCGTCCACGACCCGTCGCCCGCGAAGTGGTTCCAATGCACCCACTCGTTGTCGAACAGCCAGAAGTCGTTTCCGGGGAGGGCGATGGTCGACGCCTGCCGTCGAGCCAGCCACCGCACCTGTTCGCCTGCGGCCACGTTGGTGAAGGTGCCGTCGTACAGAAAGCGGGTGTACTCGCTGACTGGTTCGCAGACGATCCGCGCGCGGCGGACCTCGGCCCCCCGCTCCACCGTCGCGCTGATCAGATCGAGCCAGGGACGCCACCAGGAGGAGCGGTCCGCCGGGTTCAGGCGCTGGCCGGCCCGCCAGTCGGCGAACGGACCCTCCTCGTAGTCGACTGCGTAGAAGTCCCGCATCTCCAGATGCACAGCGGAGCGACACCTGGCCATCAGATCATCGAACGTGGGCAGCTCGCTCGACGGCATCGCACGCCTCCCTCACCATGTCGACCATCCGGGCCGGAATACGGACGACGGCTTCGCCCGGCGGGATGCCCTTCGCGTGCCCCGGTACCTCGAAGGCCGCGCACTCCGCTTCCAGTTCCGGTCCAGGTTCCCAGCCCTGGAACACAAGCTCCTTGCGTTCCGGGTCGACCCACACCGTGGGACTCTGCTTGTCCCCGGTGTTGGGGTCGATGCCGATGAACAGTAGCGACATGGTTTCCTCCGCCAGTGGGTTGTGCAGTTGTGTGCACCACCGTCACCCTGATGGCGTACTCGGTCAAGAGAGAGAAACGGCCACTGACTGGCTCGGCGGAAGTGCGTAGACAAATCTGCACATCACTGGCCGGGTTGCACATCCCGCTCCTAGTGTCGGGCCACAACAAGCCCCCGCGACCGTGTTGCAGGTCTCGGGGGTGTGGACGACTGCTGAGGAGTCGACGTGGCGCACCATACCGCCGCACCCACCACACCACTACTGCCTCCCCTCCTCGGGCCGGCCCGGCGGCGAGAGGAGCCCGAGCCGCCCGACACCGTGACCGCCTGGCTGGCAGGCGCACACCCCCAGCCCGAGCGGGTGCTCCGACACTGGGACGAGGGGCACGACGAACTCATGCCGCTAGGCGGACGCTTCGCCGCCGTCCGCGTCCCCGGCCACATCATGCACACCGCCGCAGGAGACGCCTCCCCCGAGGCGGTCGCCGCCCTCGCCCGCGACATCCTACGAGGCCCCCTCATCACGGGCATGTACGCCGAGCAGCGAACCTACTGGGCGCTCGTGCCCAGCCGGGCCCACGTCTACTGGCCCAGCTACCTCACGGACACCCCACACCTCGGGACCGGCAGCTACCTCAACATGCCACCGCCCTCCTGCACCACACCGCCCACCGAGGCCGAGCTGCCCACCCCCTACTGGGTGACCTCACCGCGATACCGCTACGACCTCTGCTCCCGCGAGCAGGTCTTCAACGTCATCATCCGCGTCACATCCCGAGACGGAGGCACTACGTGATCTGCGCACGCTGCAACAAGCCCATCGAGCGGGACGAGCCGTCGGAGAAGGTGGAGCACTACGGCGGTACCGGCGTCGGCGCAACGATGGACGTCCACGCCCGGCCCTGCCGGCCCGCCCCGCAGCAGACCTACCCGACGCCACCCATTCGCTACTGACCGCAGGCGGTCGGACCGGGCGCGTCGGGGTGGACCGCACAGGCTGCCATCGGGCGGGACCGGCCGGCGGCAGTCACCTCACCAGATCCGGTAGTTGTATGTCGAGCGCGTCGGCGATCCTGATCAGGGTGTCCACCGCCGCGGACACCCTCTCGTCGTCGTAAAGATGACCCAGGGGGTGCCGCCACCATCATTACTAATGAGGGTGCTGCTGACCTGGACCTTCTCGTCTTCATCCAGGTAGCTGACGGTCTGGCTCGGGTTGGAGATCGCCAGCGTGCCGCAGACATCTGCCGCGACGAACCAGGGCTCGCCGTCGATGGTCACGGTCCGGACCGGCTGTCCGGGGTAGGGGCCGAGTCGCGGGGTCGTCAGTCGGGCATGGAGGACGGCCCTTCGGCGCGTTCAGGGGTCAGGCGGCGCGAGACGCCGACACTGACGGGATGGCGTCGAGTCGCTTGCTGAAGAAGATGCGGTGGAGCCGTTCAACAACCTCAGGTGAGGGCTCCGGAGCTTCGTCAACGATCTTCTCGATGTGAGCCAGAACGTCAGGTCCGAGCAGCGCGTGGCGTTCCTCGCGGGTCACTCTTCCTCCGCCTCTGCGCACAACTTGTCGAGGGCTGCGCGACGTTTCTGGGCTGCTGTCGGGCGCGGCTCCGGTACCTGGCCGCCAGGGTTGGTCATGATGCGGCGCAGCCGCTCAACGACTTCGTCGCTGGGTTCCGGGGCTTCGGCGACCCGCGCGTGGATCGCAGCGACGGCGGCCGGGCCAAGGATGGCGAGGCGTTCCTCGCGGGTCACGCGACGGTCGGCCCTTGCCTGTGGATGATCGCGGCTTCTCTCACTTCGCATGGGCTGCCTGAGTACCTGGGGTGCCGGGCCGCTTCGGCGAATTCCTGGGGAATGTGTGACGCCTTCATGACAGGCATCCCTGTCCATGTGCGCCGTTGAACTCTCCAACCAATCGAGTGGTTTCAACACATAGGTAAGTGACTTTGGGTCTGCCGAATGGTCCACCCGGGCTGCGCGCTATCGACCGCTGAGCGACGCTGGCCAGGTGAGCAGTGCACGGCGTGTCGTCGTAGCTCCGCCAGCTCCGTCGGGTGGCCGTCGGGTGCGCGTAGACGGGCAGATCCTGGGGCTCGCGCACGGGCTCCGGGATGTGGCGGAGTTCCTGCGACGAGCGGGGCTGGAGCTGGAACCCGGGGATCTGGCCGGCTCGCCGCTGATCGACTGGCGCGGAGTGAGCCCGGACCGCTGGGACGTGTGACCCGGGCCACGCCCCGTGTGGGCCTGCGGCACGGACAGGCGGGCCGACTCGCGGCAGCATCGACTTCATGACGACAGCGAGCGAGGCACTGATAGCGATCGGCAGGAGCCGGGCCCCGGGCGTCCGGTTCCCGTCCTGGGCGGTGGCGACCCGCAGCGGCCACCTGGTGGGACTGATCAGCGAGGTCCCGTTGACACGGGAGCCGTGGCGGCTGGAGCAGGTCGTGCGGCGGCAGACCATCACCGCCCTGCTGGCCGAGGGCCTGATCACTCTCGGGGGCGAGGAGCCGGTCCCGGAGTTCACCGGCTCCCGGCATGGGCTGCGGTGGGAGCCGGGCCGGATGGGGCGCCGGATCACCGTCACCAGTGCGGGCCTGGCCATCGGAGGTCCGGACCTCCCTCGCCACCTGCACGACGATGCCCCGCCACCAGCCCCCAACGGGCCTGACGAGGGTGATCCTCTCCCCCCTCTACCCCCGCTACTTCCCTGGTCAGCAGCCACTACAGAGGGGTCTAGGGAGGTAGAGACCCCCCTCTAGATCCACTCCCCTGCCTAGTGGGGTCCGGAGGGGGGTCTCGTAGAGGGCCAGGTAGTGGGGGTGGGGTCTACCGGGCGTCGAGCAGCTCGGGCGGGACCGCGGCTTCGAGGTCTTCTCGGCGGTACCCGGCGAGGTTCTTGTTGCTGATGTTGACCTGCTTGGTGGTGCGCTTCACCCCGGCCGTCTCCAGTTCGCGGGCGAGGCGTTCGGCGTCCCAGTCGCCGTAGTCCTCGTCCAGGTTCTCCAGCCGCTGGAGCAGGTCCACGGTGTGGAGTCGGGCGGTGTGCCGCATGACGGTCAGGCAGTCGGACAGCACGGGGGCGATGGTGAAGCCGACCTGTTCGGCAGCGGCCGTGACGTCGGCGATGGCGTCGCCGGTGAGCTGGTTGTGCTTCTGCCGCAGGGCGCGGCCGCGCTGGCACAGTTCGGCGAACGCGGGGCCGGCGAGGAAGTCGGCGCGGACGGTGACGAAGCTGGCGGGGCCGGTGACGAGCACGCCGGTGCCCTTGTGCTCCTCGGAGAGTACGGAGGCGTCGGCGCCCTGGGTGGCTTTGCCCTTGCCGAGCACCATGTCGGACGAGGTCTGGTCGACCACCTGCGTGCAGTACCTGAGGGTGATGATCTCGCGCAGCTTGGTGGGTACGGACTCGGCGTCCGGGCGCTGGGAGGCGAAGTTGGAGACGAACCCGGCGGCCGGGCCGCGGCGGGCGATGCGGCACAGGTCGTTGATGACCTGGTCGCGGTCGTCCTTCTCCATGGCGGTGAAGTACTCCTGTAGCTCGTCGATGGTGACGAAGATGACGGGGAGGTTGTACTTCTCCACGATGGCTGGGGTGAGCTTGCCCTCGGGGCAGACGGAGACGGGCAGGCCGCGCAGCAGCACGAAGCGGCGCTCCATCTCGGTGAGCAGCTCTTTCAGCATGGCCTTGAGGGCTTCGACGGCGTCGTCTTCGGCGCCCATGACGAGGCGGTGGGCGACGGCCTTCATGGGCATCCAGTCGGCGCCGCCCTTGCCGTCGGCGATGTAGTGCCGCACGTAGGGGTCGAGGAGGCCGGCGGCGGTCATGAGGCGCTGGGTGAAGGTCTTGCCGCGCCGGGGCAGGCCGCCGAAGAACAGGGACTGCCACATGATGGGGACGGTGATGCGGGTGCCGCGGGCGTCCTGGCCGAAGGGGATGGGCTCCCAGACGCTGAACTTGTCCAGCTTGACGAGCGGTGACGGGTTGGGCTCGCCGAGGTAGGGGTCATCGTCGGCGACCCACATGGAGACGCGGCCGGCGTGGCCTCCGCCTGCCGCGCGGACGCGGGCGGCGATGACCTGGATTTCGTCCACGCCGAGTTCGGCGGCGATGGTGGTGCGCTTGGCGAGGACGTCGGCGGCTGTCTTCCCGCCGCCCTTGGGCAGGTCGAAGATGACGGACCAGCCGCGGCCGTCGCGGACGGGGCCCATGACGCAGGTGACGCGGGGGCCGTCGTCGTCCTTGCCGGCCTTGAGGAGTCCGGAGGCGCGCAGGGAGTCGTTGAGCTGCTGGGCGGTCATGTCGACGCGGAGCGGCGGGGTGGGGTTGTCGAGGAGCTGTACATCGTCGCCGCGTCCGAGGTGGGCGAGGGGGATGGCGGCGGCGAGCGTCATGCCGGCCTGGAGGAGGGGCGGGGCGAGGTGCCAGCCGATGGTGGTGGCGGCGACGGCGGTTGCGGCTGCGCCCCACCTCCAGCGGCGGGTGAGGGTGCGCTGCCGGTGGGCGAGGGCGTACTGGGCGGCGAGTTCGATGTCTTCGGGCCGGGCTTTGACCTGGGCGCGGAGGGCGTGGACGGGGGCGGTCTGGTCGTGGGCGGTGAGGGTGGGCCATAGGCCGTGCAGGGCCCGCCAGGCGCCTTTGAAGGCGAGCAGGGTCATGCGGACGGCGTACTTGGGGATGCGGAGGGCGTGGTAGCGGGTGTGCCAGGCGCAGACCCGTCCGAGGGCGGTGGTGTTGGCGGTGATGGATTTCCAGGAGCGGGCCCAGTAGGGCAGGACCGGGAGGTCTGGGGCGGTCAGCCAGTCGGCGAGGGGGTTGTCGGGGCGGTCGACGGCTTCGGTCTCGGGGTCGGTGGGGGTGGTGTCTGGTTCGGGCTGGGTGGTGGCCTTGAGCAGCGTGACCTGCGGGTCGGCGTGTCCGTTGATCTTGGGTTGGGTGGCCGTGTCGGTCATGCTGGTCTCTCCGATTTCGTTTCGTATTGCGTTGCGGGGTCGGGCACGGGGCGGTCGACTGTCCTTGGCCGGGTGGCGGCCGCCCCGTGGCGTGGCTACTTCTTGCGTGCCTTGGCCGTTACGGTTTCGTTCGCCGGTACGGAAGCGTTTTCTCAGCCCGTTCCTCGGCCTCGGCCTGGATGCGGTCGGCGCGGGCTTCCAGCCGGGCGGTGGGCTTGCCCTTGGCCTCGCGGCGGGTGATGCGGACGCCGAGACCGACCATGCGGGCCGTCTCCCCGAGCGTGTAGGGGGCAAGGTGCTCGAACGGGTCGCTGGCCATGGTCAGCGCTCCCAGGGGAAGCGCAGGGCCGTGCGTGCCGTCTGCTCGGCCTGCTCGGCCTGGCGGATCTCCGCTCGGACGGCGGCCTGCTCGGCGCCGCGGTCCTGGTTGACGGCGGGGTCCACGCTGTAGCGCTCCTTGCTGCGGGCGGCGTCCAGGTCCCGCCTGGCCTCGCGCCACGCGGTGTGCTTCTGCTCGTAGTCGCCGGTGCTGTTGGACTGGCCCATGACGGGCTCCTCTCGGTTCAGTGAATGACGATGTACAGGCTGGTCAGGGTGAGGGTGAGGCCGAGCAGGACCAGGACGCGGACCGTGGTCCTGCCGGGCGGTCGGCGCCGGGTCACCTGCGGCGTCCGGCCTGCATGTCCTGCCAGATGGAGCGCAGGACGAGGGCGAGGATCGCCACGGACACGGCACCGATAGCGACCGCGACCGCGAACAGGGAGGCGACCAGCCCCCCGGCGATCCCGAGGCCGCCGATGGTCAGCCACTTCTTGGCGTCGAATGGAGTTGTGACCGTCTGGGACACAACTGCCGACTGCTGTTGGGTGGCCTGCTGGGTGGCGAGGACGGCGGCCACGATCTGCGCGACCTGGTCCGTGTTGGCGGTGGCCTCGCGGACGGCGGCCTCGGCCTTGTTGAGGGCGTCGCTCATGACTGCGCCTCCCCGGTGATGAGAGCGGCGGTGACCACTTCGCGGCGCAGCTCGGTGGCGTCCCGACGGGAGAGCCCGAATTCGTCCTGTAGCGCCTTGATGGTCACCGCCTTGCCCGACGACCTGACCGCGTCTCGGTTGAGCTTGCGTGCCCTACGGCGCAGCTCAGCCGGGCTGAGGGTGATCACTTCGGTAACCACTTCGCGGCCCTGCTCGGCAGGCACCGCAGCGGTCACGTCCGGCTCGTCGGGAACCAGCTGCTCCTTGAAGTGGTCAAGGTGAAACGTCCCCGGCTTCACCGGCGGGATGACCACCGGAGCGGGCGGCAAGGCGGGCACCGGGACCTGCGAGATGACCGCCTGGCCGACCGTCCAGCGCGGCGCGTGCTGGTCACCCGGGAACTTCGGGGCGTCCTTCCACAAGGACGTCAGCGGGCCGGCGCTGTGTTCGAGCCGGAACCGCTTTACGGGCTTCCGCACGACCTCCAGCGGCAGCAGGCGGGCGCCAGCGGGGACCACCGGAGGGCGAGCCGGGGGCAGGGCGGGCGGCTCCTCGATGACCTGCTCGACGGTCACCTCGGGAGCGGACTCCCAGGGGGAGGCGAGGTCGATGGTGCGGAGCAGGGCGGCGCTCCGCCGGCCGGCGAGCATCTGGAGAAGCTGCTGCCGCTGCTCGCCACTGGTGCCTGCGTCGGCCTTGGCGACTGCGGCCTTGAGCGCGGCTCGGCCCCAGGGCCCGAGGTGGCGGCGGGCGGCGAGGCGGACGGCTCGGGCGGTGGCCCGGTCGCGGGTGATCTGTTCGGCGGTGCGGTCGCGGAGGGCGAGCCCGAGCCGGGACAGCAGCCTCTCGCGCAGCTCGCGGGCCAGCAGGGCGGGCAGGGAGTTGGTGAGGGCGCCGGGCTGGCGGTGCCGGAGTTCGATGCCCATGGCGAGGTGCCAGAGCAGGGCGGCCATGACCGGGCCGACGACCGCACGGACGGTGCCGCCGACGATGCCGGACTCGGAGTAGGCGGGGATGACCTGCACGCCGGTGATGAACCAGACGAGGAGGCCGGGCGTGCCGGGTGCTCCCCGTTCGCGGAGATTCTGCCGGGCCATGAGGGCGCAGGCGAACAGTCCCAGCTCGGCGGCGAGGAACAGGGCGGAGCGCTCGCCGTGGGAGGTCATCCCGAGGCGGTGTGCGGCGAACCGCCAGGAGGTGTCTCCGGAGTATGCGGTGCAGGCGATGGCGCCGACCGAGGCCACGACCACGGCGGCCGGTGTGCGACCGACGGCCCGTCGGCCGGCGCGGGCCAGCAGGAGGGCGACGACCAGGGCCACGGCGGCGGTGAGCGCGGCGGGCACGGGGTGGGCCTGAGCCCAGACAAGGGCGTTCACTGGCCTTCACCTCGCGCGAGGGTCCGCGGTTCGGCGGTCTGCTCATCGGCCGTCCGGTAGCGGACGGGGAGGCCAGCGTGGCGGCGAAGGTAGCCGGCCTCCCATGCCAGGTCGTCGCTGCTCCCGTCGAGCAGGTCGCGGATGGCGAGCTGCACACGGTGGGTCCGCGTGTCCACCTCGGACTCGAACTTGATCAGGTCGTCCAGGGTGGCGGCCGGTTCGGGCAGTGTGAGCACCTCGCTGATGGCGGCGAGGAAGTCACGGACCGGGTCGGTCAGGTTGTCGCTCACCGGTTCACCACCTCAGCGTCGGCACGGTGCTGGGTGGTGCAGCGGTCGCGCCAGTTGAGGTGTTCGGGGCAGGTACGGCGTTCGGTGAGCGGCACGTTCCAGGCGGCCTCGATGTGAAGCTTGCGGAGCAGCTCGTCGGAGGCGTCGCGGGGGATACGGCGCACGGTGGGGGTGGCCACTACTCGCCTACTTTCGTGTGGGTGGCGCGGACGGCACGGCAGGTGAGGAGGAGGAGCCCCTCCCGGTCGCGCAGCCGGTTGGCGGTGGTCATGTCGGCCAGCACCGACGTGAGGGCGTACTCGGGTGTCTCGACGGAACGCAGGGCCGCGTGCTCGACGGGCCGGCGGATGCCGGTGCAGTAGCGGGGCAGCGCGTTCACTGGTGCTCACCTCGCTCGTTGATGCGGGTGAGCTGGTCGGCCTTCCACTTGTTTTCGAGGAGGTCTGCGATCTCGTGGGCGCGGGCGTTCGGGTCCTCGGCCTCAGCCAAGAGCCGGACTAGCAGGTCGTAGAAGGCATCCCACTGGAGGCCACCGTGCCCGGCCGCGGTACCGGTGGCCTGGATGACGCGGAGCTGTTCGATCATTCGGGCAGCGTCGGGGTGAAGAGTTGTGGCGGTCATCGGGCACCCCCGGCGAAGGCGGCGAGCAGGGTGACGGCGGCGACGAACTCGGCCTTGCGGGGGCGGTAGGCGGCCAGCAGCGTCCGGACCTGGGCGAGCGTCCAGCGGGTGACGGGGCGGGTCTTGTGGGCGCGGCCTCCGGCGACGGTACGGCGGGTGCGGGCCGTGGCGGCGGGCGTGAGGTGGATGCGCTTAGCCACACTGCGGAGGCCGTTGGTCACGCCGGTCACGGTGTTCTTGGCGACGCCGGCCGCGAGGGCGACGGTGGCCAGGGAGCGGGGGCGGCGGCGGCACGAGGCGGCGAGCCGGTTGTGGGCGGCACGGCGGCGCAACTCCGAGCGGAGCACACGGCGGGTGGTGCGGCGGGTACGGCGAATGGCAGAGTTAGCCACAGCGGTCTCCTGGTTCAGTCAGGTCGATCCGTCAGGCCCTCGTCCGGTGCTCCAACACCGTGCGGGGGCCGTTCGCTTAGAAGCGTCCCAGTTCCAGATTCGACCTCGCCGTGGCGAGTGCCGTGCTCGGTGCCGCCGAGCGCATCGACCCCAGGGTGCTCGCCGACATCGTCATGATCGGTGAACTCGGTCTCGACGGCCGGGTCCGGCCGGTCCGGGGCATCCTGCCCGCGGTGCTGGCCGCCGCCGACGCCGGGTACCGGCAGGTGGTCGTCCCCGAGTGCGCGGCGGCCGAGGCGGCGCTCGTGCCCGGGGTGTCCGTGCTCGGCGTGCGCAGCCTGCGCCAGCTGATCGCCGTCCTCGCCGACGAACCGGTGCCCGAGGAGGAGCCGGACATCCCCGGGCGCCCCGATCCGCTGCTGGCCGGCCTCCGGATGCCCGGCACCGGCGCGGCCACCGGCATGCACAGCGCCGGCGCCGCCCAGCACGACCAGGGCCACGACCTGGCCGACGTGGTGGGCCAGACCTCGGCCCGCACCGCCGTGGAAGTGGCGGCGGCCGGCGGCCACCACCTCTTCCTGGAAGGACCGCCGGGCGCGGGCAAGACGATGCTCGCCGAACGGCTCCCCGCCGTACTGCCCCCGCTCACCCGGCAGGACTCGCTCGAGGTCACGGCCGTGCACTCGGTGGCCGGACTGCTGCCACCGGGCAAGCCGCTCATCGACGTGGCGCCCTACTGCGCCCCGCACCACTCGGCCACCATGCAGTCCCTGGTCGGCGGCGGCCCCGGCATCGCCCGGCCCGGCGCGGTCTCGCTGGCCCATCGGGGGGTGCTGTTCCTGGACGAGGCACCCGAGTTCCACAGCCAGACGCTGGACGCGCTGCGACAGCCGCTGGAGTCCGGGCACGTGGTGATCGCGCGGAGTGCGGGCGTGGTGCGGTTCCCGGCGCGGTTTCTGATGGTGCTCGCGGCCAACCCCTGCCCGTGCGGGCGTTTCTCGCAGCGTGACTCCCTGTGCGACTGCCCGCCCTCGGCGATCCGCCGCTACCAGTCCCGGCTCTCCGGCCCGCTGCTGGACCGGGTGGACCTGCGGGTCGAGGTCGACCCGGTGACCCGCGCCCAGCTGACCGACCCCGGTGCGCGCGGCGAGCCCACCGCCACCGTTGCCGACCGGGTACGGGAGGCCAGGCAGCGGGCGGCGGCCCGGCTGGACGGGACCCCATGGGGCACCAACAGCGAGGTGCCGGGGCGGGAGCTGCGCAGCCGCTTCCACGCCGTCGCGGGCGCGATGGACGACGCCGAGCGCAGTCTGGAGCGGGGCGTGCTCACCGCGCGGGGCATCGACCGGGTGCTCCGGGTCGCGTGGACCGTCGCCGACCTCGTCGGACACGACCGCCCGGACGCCACCGACGTGGCCCTCGCCCTGCAACTGCGCACCGGCGTCCCACGCGGCGTCCCCATGGCCATCGGGGCCCTGGTATGACGGCGGCCCGTGCGGAGGAGGAGCGGACCGGGCGGGTGTTCCTCACCCGCGTGATCGAGCCCGGCGACGACGTCGGCGGACGGTGGCTGCGGCAGTTCGGGGTGCCCGAGGTGGTGCGGCGGCTGCGGGACGGCGGCGAGCCCCTGCCGGGGGTGAGCGGCACCCGCTGGCGCGGTCTGCTGGCGCGCGCGGCGCACGCCGAGCCGGAAGCGGACCTGGCGGCCGCGCGGGAGGCCGGGGCGCGGTTCGTGTGTCCGGGGGACGCCGAATGGCCCGCCCAGCTCGACGACCTGGGCGACGGCCGCCCGGTGGGTCTGTGGGTGCGCGGGCGGCCCGGACTGCGGATATGGGCGCTGCGCTCCGTGGCCGTCGTGGGGGCCCGCGCCTGCACCGAGTACGGCGCTCATGCGGCCGCCACCCTCGCCGCCGGGCTCACCGAACGGGGCTGGGTGGTCGTCTCCGGCGGGGCGTACGGGGTCGACGGCGCCGCGCACCGGGGTGCCCTCGCGGCCGACGGCGCCACGGTCGCCGTACTGGCCTCGGGAGTGGACCGGCCCTACCCGCGCGGCCACACCGCGCTGATCGACCGGATCGCCGAACAGGGACTCGTCATCGGAGAGTTGCCGCCGGGGGATCATCCGACGCCGCACCGCTTCATCGTCCGGAACCGGGTGATCGCCGCGCTCACCCGGGGCACGGTCGTCGTGGAGGCCGCCTGCCGCAGCGGTTCCCTGGCCACGGCCCGCGCCGCCCAGCGGCTCGGCAGACACACCATGGGGGTGCCGGGGCCCGTCACCAGCGCGCTCTCCGCCGGGGTGCACGAGCTGCTGCGCGGGGAGGCGGTGCTCGTCACCGACGCGGCGGACGTCGTGGAGCTCGTCGGGGAGATCGGAGAGCTGGCCCCGCCCCGGCGCGGACCGGTGCTCCCGCGCGATCTGCTCGACCCCGAGGCGGCCTGCGTCCTCGCCGCACTGCCCGCCGCCGGCCCGGCCGGTCCGGAGGAGATCGCCCGCGAGGCCCGCACCACCCGCGAGGAGGCGGTCGCCCGGCTGTACGAGCTTCGAGCGCTTGGCTACGTCGAACGACACGACGACGGCTGGAAGTTGACACGCCAGACGCCGCCCCCGGTCCGGAAGGAGCCGCACCCGCCCTGACCGAGGGTGTTCGGCCGTCCGGGGGAATCCTCCTACACCCTTGAGCCGCACCGGAGTTGACGCCCCTGAGCGGTCACGCTGAGCGAACCGGGTGAAGCGGGGGAGCGGCCCGGTACGGGGGTGCGCGCACGGGTGGCGGCCCGGTGTTCGCGCACCGCGACTCCTCAGTCACGCTACGCTCACGAAAGTTCGGGTGCGGACGGGCCGGCCCGACCCCGCACCGACCCGCGTGGCCCACGCGGCCTACGTGGTCCGCGCCCCACCGAAGACCCGGCTTCCAGCCCCTACCCCGCTCCCCCCACCCACGGCACGGCAGTTCACGGCACTTCACGGCAGAACGGCACTAGGCGACGAATGCCCCAGCACACCTCCGGCTCCGACCGGGCGGCGGCCCCCCCAGCCGCCCGCGACGGCGGCAGCGTGCGGCCGCCCGCTCCCTCGACGCTCGACGAGCTGTGGCGGTCGTACAAGTCGACGGGGGACGAGCGCCTCCGGGAGCAGCTGATCCTGCACTACTCGCCGCTCGTGAAGTACGTGGCGGGCCGGGTGAGCGTCGGGCTGCCGCCCAATGTGGAGCAGGCCGACTTCGTCTCCTCCGGCGTGTTCGGACTCATCGACGCGATCGAGAAGTTCGACATCGACCGCGAGATCAAGTTCGAGACGTACGCGATCACCCGCATCCGTGGCGCCATGATCGACGAGCTGCGGGCGCTGGACTGGATTCCCCGCTCGGTCCGGCAGAAGGCACGCAACTACGAGCGGGCCTACGCCACGCTGGAGGCGAGGCTGCGGCGCACCCCGAGCGAACAGGAGGTCGCCGCCGAGCTGGGGGTGGAGGTCGAGGAGCTGCACGCCGTCTTCAGCCAGCTGTCCCTGGCCAACGTCGTCGCGCTGGAGGAGCTGCTGCACGTCGGCGGCGAGGGCGGGAACCGGCTCAGCCTCATGGACACCCTGGAGGACACCGCCGCCGACGACCCGGTCGAGGTGGCCGAGGACCGGGAGCTGCGCCGCTTCCTGGCGCGGGCCATCAACACCCTGCCCGACCGCGAGAAGACCGTGGTCACCCTGTACTACTACGAGGGCCTCACCCTGGCCGAGATCGGCAACGTCCTCGGGGTCACCGAGAGCCGGGTAAGCCAGATCCACACCAAGTCCGTGCTCCAGCTGAGAGCCAAGCTGGCGAGCTTCGGACGCTGACCTCCTGCCGTGTCCGGCGGCCGGTCCGTACAGTGGGGGCGTGCCAAGGATTCGAGCGGCCTCCGTGGCCGAGCACCGGTCGATGCAGCGAGCCGCCCTGCTGGACGCGGCCCGGACCCTGCTGTCCGAGGGCGGGACGGAGGCGCTGACCTTCCCCGCGCTGGCGGAGCGCACCGGTCTTGCCAGGTCGTCGGTGTACGAGTACTTCCGGTCGCGGGCAGCCGTGGTCGAGGAGCTGTGCGAGGTCGACTTCCCCGTCTGGGCGGCCGAGGTCGAGACCGCGATGGCGGAGCAGCCGTCCGCCGAGGGCAAGGTCGAGGCGTATGTGCGCCGGCAGCTGGCCCTGGTCGGGGACCGGCGGCACCGGGCCGTCGTGGCCATCTCCGCGAGCGAGCTGGACTCGGGCGCGCGGGAGAAGATCCGGGCCGCGCACGGCGGGCTCGTCGCGATGATCGGCGAGGCGCTGGCCGGCCTCGGGCACGAGGAGCCCCGGCTCGCCGCGATGCTGCTCCAGGGTGTGGTGGACGCGGCCGTGCGCCGCATCGAACTGGGTGCGGCCGAGCACCCCGACGCGATCACCGAGGCGGCGGTGGCCATGGCCCTGCGCGGTGTCCAGGGCTGATTCCCTGAGGCTGACGCCCCTCAGCCGGGCGGCACCGGAACCCCCAGCACCGGCAGCAGCCGGGACGGACCGTGCCCGAGCAGCCACGGCGGCAACAGGTCCAGCGGATTGATATACGTCTCCCCGTCCAGCAGCCCCCAGTGCACACATGCCTCGGAGCAGTGCGACCCGGTGTCCTCCACCGCCCCCACCACCTCCCCGGCCCGCACCTCCGCGCCCTCCTTCACCCGGGCGCGCACCGGCTCGTACGTGGTCCGCAGCGAGGTGCCCGTCAGGCGTACGGCGACCACGCCCCGTCCCGCCACCCGCCCCGCGAACGACACCCGGCCCGCCGCCACCGCCCGCACGGGGGCACCCGGGGGCGCCGCCAGGTCCACGCCCCGGTGCCCGGCGGCGTACACGGTGGCGGGCGGCTCCCAGCCCCGCAGCACCACCGGACGCGACCCCACCGGCCACATCCGGGCCAGCGCGGGCACCCGCCGTTCACCGGGCGGTCCATCCCGGGGCGCCGGGTCCGCCCACGCCAGGGGCGTGAGCACCGTGAGGGCCGACAGCAGCGGCAGCAGAATCCAGTTCGTCGGGTATCGCACCAGTCGTCGCATGCGAGAACCCTGCCGTTCACCCGCGATCTTGGCGGGATCTGTGGACAACCTGCCGGTTGTGGACAGCGGCGTCACCCGGTGGCCCGGCCGTCCCGTACACTTCTTCTGGCGATCCGGGTCACCGGGTCGACTTCGCACGCCCCGGTACGAGGCCCGTCACAGGGTTCGTACAAGCGCCCCTCGGTCCCTCGCGGCACGGCGCACAGCGGGCGTCAGGCGCGGCCGCCGTCCGGCGGACGCGGCACAACCGAGAAACTCAAGGAGATGGCCATGGCCGTCGTCACGATGCGGGAGCTGCTGGAGAGCGGCGTCCACTTCGGTCACCAGACCCGTCGCTGGAACCCGAAGATGAAGCGCTTCATCTTCACCGAGCGCAACGGCATCTACATCATCGACCTGCTCCAGTCGCTGTCGTACATCGACCGCGCCTACGAGTTCGTCAAGGAGACCGTCGCCCACGGCGGCACGGTCATGTTCGTCGGCACGAAGAAGCAGGCGCAGGAGGCCATCGCCGAGCAGGCCACCCGCGTCGGCATGCCCTACGTCAACCAGCGCTGGCTGGGCGGCATGCTCACCAACTTCTCGACCGTCTACAAGCGTCTGCAGCGCCTCAAGGAGCTTGAGCAGATCGACTTCGAGGACGTCGCCGCCTCCGGTCTGACCAAGAAGGAGCTGCTGGTCCTCTCCCGCGAGAAGGCCAAGCTCGAGAAGACCCTCGGTGGTATCCGCGAGATGTCCAAGGTGCCCAGCGCCGTCTGGATCGTGGACACCAAGAAGGAGCACATCGCGGTCGGCGAGGCCCGGAAGCTCAACATCCCGGTCGTCGCCATCCTCGACACCAACTGCGACCCCGACGAGGTCGACTACAAGATCCCGGGCAACGACGACGCGATCCGCTCCGTCACCCTGCTCACCCGCGTGATCGCCGACGCCGTCGCCGAGGGCCTCATCTCCCGCTCGCGCGTCGCCACCGGTGACAAGGGCGAGAAGGCCGCGGCCGAGCCGCTGGCCGAGTGGGAGCGCGACCTGCTCGAGGGCGAGAAGAAGGCCGACGAGACTGCCGAGGCCGTCGAGATCGCCGCCGAGTCGCCGGCCCCCGACGCCCCGGTCTCCGAGGCCGTCGAAGAGGCTGCCGCCGAGGTCGAGGTCGAGGTCGAGGCCCCCAAGGCCGAGCAGGCCTGACACCGGCGCTGACGGTGGGGGCGGCACGAACCCCGCCCCCGCCCGTCACCCGCAGGCCGACATGTCGCCCGCGATCCGGCCCTGAGCCGGTCGCGGGCCCGTGCGGATCTCCGTTCTCCCAAGACTTCCAGAAAGACTCACAGACTCATGGCGAACTACACCGCCGCCGACGTCAAGAAGCTCCGTGAGCTCACCGGCGCCGGCATGATGG